>NZ_CAXSLG010000027.1:0-584 GCF_964238185.1 Lachnoclostridium sp. Marseille-P6806 | reverse complement strand
TGGATGAGGAACTGGGATATTCCAAGTATGATTATCGGAACAAGGAAACAGATAATTCCAGAAATGGCCATTCCCAGAAGACCATGCATACCAGCTACGGCGATATGGAGATTGATATCCCAAGAGACCGGAAAGGAGAGTTTGAACCACAGATCGTCAAAAAGTATCAGAATACGGTCACTCAGGACATGGAAGAAAAGATCATCTCCATGTATGCCAAAGGAATGACTACGAATGATATCGAAAGCCATATGCGGGAACTCTATGACATCGAGATTTCTGACAGCACCATCAGCAGGATCACGGATAAAATCCTGCCCATCGTAAAAGAATGGCAGGAACGGCCTTTGGAGGAAATCTATGCGGTCGTTTTCATGGACGCTATCCATTACCATGTCCGTAATGAAGGCAGGATTGTAAAACGTGCGGTTTATGTCGCTATCGGAATCGACATGGAAGGGCATAAAGACGTGCTCGGCATGTATGTAGGGCAAAATGAGAGTGCAAAGTTCTGGCTTTCCATTTTGAACGGACTGAAAAACCGTGGCGTAGAAGATATCCTGATCGCATGCGTAGACGGCCTG
>NZ_CAXSLG010000026.1:0-787 GCF_964238185.1 Lachnoclostridium sp. Marseille-P6806 | reverse complement strand
ACACGACGGTTAAGACTTGTGCGGCCGATGGTACTATGCTGGAGACGGCATGGGAGAGCAGGTGGATGCCAGGATTATATGGGGGTGTAGCTCAGTTGGGAGAGCACCTGCCTTGCAAGCAGGGGGTCAAGAGTTCGAATCTCTCCATCTCCATTTGATACAGTATTTTCTGTATCAGCCATGTACTTTGAAAACTGCATATTGAATCAATATCTAGAATACATGAATTTCTGAGATAATATCAAAGAAAAACATATTCAAGACATCCGAGGTGTTACATCGAAAGATGTAACCAAACAATAAATGTAACTCGTCGTGAGATAACATCAAACGATAACCTAAGACCAAAGATACAACGCTATGTATCTTAGATGAGTAGTCCGCACCCGCAGATGAAAGTCGTTTGGTTAAGCTATAAAGAGCGCAGGGTGGATGCCTTGGCACTAAGAGCCGATGAAAGACGTGATAAGCTGCGAAAAGCTTCGGGGAGGAGCAAATATCCATTGATCCGGAGATATCTGAATGGGGAAACCTGGCTGAGCAAACCTCAGTCGTCGTAACGTGAATCCATAGCGTTACGTCGGGAACCGCCTGAACTGAAACATCTAAGTAGGGCGAGGAAAAGAAAGAAAACTCGATTTCCAAAGTAGCGGCGAGCGAAATGGAAGGAGCCTAAACCAGAGCGCGTGCGTTCTGGGGTTATGGACCGCAATAAGTGACTCGTATGATAATGGAAGGGTCTGGGAAGTCCCGCCAGAGAGGGTGAAAGCCCCGTACATGAAATCAG
>NZ_CAXSLG010000024.1:0-1365 GCF_964238185.1 Lachnoclostridium sp. Marseille-P6806 | reverse complement strand
TGGTGTGGTATAAAAAAAGTTGACAGCTTATTCTCAATGATTTCATAATAAAATCAAGAGAATAAGGAGGTACTCAAAGTGGCACGTAAATATGACCATGAATACAAAGTACAGGCAGTAAAACTGGCGAAAGAAATCGGCGGCGCTAAGGCTGCTAAAGAATTAGGAATTCCCGAAGGAACCATCCACACATGGCTGAAAGCAGTGAGAGCTGGTAAACTGGATATCGGGGAAGGCTCTCATACCCCTGCCAGCGCAATGAGCCTGTCAGAAGAAATTACCATGCTACGCAAGCGTGTCAAGGAGCAGGATAAGGAAATCCGCCGACTAAAGGAAGAAAACGAGTTTCTGGAGGAAGCCAGTGCTTTTTTCGCCGCCAGCCGTCGGAAGTCAGCAAAAACCAGAGGATGAGCTTTCTAGCGCTCAAGACAGAGGACGGCAGGAGCAAAGGCAAAATCGCATTTTATTGCCGTATGCTTGGTGTCAGCCGACAAGGCTTCTATAAATATCTCGCAAACAAAGATCGTCCATGGAAGTACCAGGCTCTGGCAGATGCCATGAAAGAAATCGTCAGAGAGGATGAATGTAATGATACTTATGGACGTATCCGGATGTACCAGGCTCTGCTGCTGAAGCAGCCGGAGGGAGTCCCTATCCCTAGTGAGCGTACCGTGTACCGGGTCATGGATCAAATCGGTCTCAGCCACCGGCCAAAGAGAAAACCAAACGGGATTACAAAAGCTGACCGGGAAGCCATGAGATCTGATGATCTGTTAAAGCGGGAATTCCATTCGGATGCCCCGTTGGAAAAGTGCGTCACAGATATCACGGAGATTAAGGCATCCGATGGGAAACTGTATGTATCTGCGATTTTCGACTGCTTTGACCTTGGCGTCCTCGGCCTGGCAATGGAGACAAACATGAAAGCGGATCTGTGTGTCCATACATTGGAGAACGCTCTGACTGCTTATCCGTCTTTGGAAGGTGCCATTATCCATAGTGACCGTGGAACGCAGTATACCAGCGAGGTCTACCGAAAGGCGATCCGAGACTATCATATCCGTCAAAGCATGAACAGTGCCGGTGGCCGCTGCCATGATAACGCACGATGCGAGAGCATGTGGGCCCGGATGAAAACCGAGCTTCTCTATGACCGCTACGATACAGAACCGATGACGGTAGAAGAATTAAAGGAGCTCATCTGGAGATACTTCCTCAGCTACTGGAATAACCGGAGGATCTGCTCAGCTAATGGAGGCCTTCCTCCTATGATAAAACGAAGACAGTATTATGAGGCTTTGGAGTTAGCAACATAGTCAGTGATATCTTTGAGAAGAATGTGTCAACTAATATTGACAATATCAG
>NZ_CAXSLG010000023.1:0-1407 GCF_964238185.1 Lachnoclostridium sp. Marseille-P6806 | reverse complement strand
AAATTGTAAACCTAATGAAAAGTTATACGACTTACCATATATGGAAACGCTATCCGAATTATTTGCGGAAGCATTTCTGGAAAGAACATACATTTTGGACAGATGGTTATTTTGCTTGTAGTGTAGGAAATGTATCAGAAGAAATGCTAAAAAAGTATATCGAAAATCAAGGCTAAGAAAGAAGGTGGCAGCGAATGTTAAAAGCATATAAATACAGAATATATCCCAATAATGAGCAGAAAGTACAGATAGAAAAAACATTTGGCTGTTGCCGTTTTGTGTATAATCAGACACTTGCATATCGGAAAGAAAGATACGAAAAAGAGAAAAAATCTGTCAGCAAAACAGATTGTAATAATTACTGCAACAGGGAATTAAAGAAAGAATATGAATGGCTGAAAGAAGTGGATAAGTTTGCTTTAACAAATGCGATTTATAACATGGACAGTTCATATCAGAAATTTTTTAGGGAGCATGCAGGTTATCCAAAGTTTAAGAGTAAACATGATAATCATAAATCATATACAACAAATTTTACGAATGGCAACATAACAGTAGATTTCGATGGAAACAAAGTAAAATTGCCTAAATTAAAAGGCGTAAAAGCAAAACTGCATAGAAAATTTAGCGGGCAGATAAAATCAGCAACGATATCACAAGTGCCGAGTGGGAAATATTATGTATCGGTTTTAGTGGAAACAGAACAAGTGGAACTGCCACATACAACCCAAAATACAGGAATCGATTTAGGTATTAAGGATTTATGTATTACTTCTGGTGGAAAGAAATACGAAAATCCCAAAATTATCAGAAAATACGAGAAGAAACTGGAAAAACTGCAAAGGCAGTTAGCCCATAAAGAGAAAAGAAGTCAAAATTACTACAAAACAAAGAAAAAGATAGCATTATGCCATGAGAAAATAACAAATACCAGAAAAGATTATCTTCACAAGGTATCCCATGAGATTATCAGCGAAAACCAAGTGATAGTCTCGGAGAATTTGCAGATAAAGAATATGGTAAAAAATCATCATCTGGCAAAGTCAATAAGTGATGTATCATGGTATGAGCTGACAAGGCAGTTGGAATACAAGGCAAAATGGAATGGAAGGGAATATGTCAAAATAGATACCTTCTATGCCAGTAGTCAGTTGTGTTCAGTCTGTGGATACCAAAATACAGAGACGAAAAATCTGACAGTAAGGGAATGGATATGTCCCGTCTGTGGAACGAATCATGACAGGGATATCAATGCGGCGAAGAATATACTGGAAGAAGGATTAAGACAAATAGCATAAAAAATAACAATATAGGGCAGGGACTGCCCGAATTAACGCCTGTGGAGATAGTAGGTTACGAGGTCTGGGAAGCAGGAAGCCCATTGGCTTTAGACAATGGGTAGTTCAC
>NZ_CAXSLG010000022.1:0-2598 GCF_964238185.1 Lachnoclostridium sp. Marseille-P6806 | reverse complement strand
TCCCTAAACCTTATTGGTTAAGCCCTCGACCGATTAGTAACAGTCAGCTCCATGTGTTACCACACTTCCACCTCTGCCCTATCTACCTCGTCGTCTTCAAGGGGTCTTACTACTTGCGTATGGGATATCTCATCTTGAGGGGGGCTTCACGCTTAGATGCCTTCAGCGTTTATCCCTTCCCGACTTGGCTACTCGGCCATGAGTTTGATACTCAACCGATACACCAGAGGTCAGTCCATCCCGGTCCTCTCGTACTAAGGACAGCTCCTCTCAAATATCCTACGCCCACGCCGGATAGGGACCGAACTGTCTCACGACGTTCTGAACCCAGCTCGCGTACCGCTTTAATGGGCGAACAGCCCAACCCTTGGGACCTACTCCAGCCCCAGGATGCGATGAGCCGACATCGAGGTGCCAAACCACTCCGTCGATGTGAACTCTTGGGAGTGATAAGCCTGTTATCCCCAGGGTAGCTTTTATCCGTTGAGCGATGGCAATCCCACTTTATACCACCGGATCACTAAGTCCTAGTTTCCTACCTGCTCGACCCGTCGGTCTCGCAGTCAAGCTCCCTTATGCCTTTGCACTCTACAAATGGTTTCCAACCATTCTGAGGGAACCTTTGAGCGCCTCCGATACCCTTTCGGAGGCGACCGCCCCAGTCAAACTCCCCGCCTGACATTGTCCCCCATCCGGTTCACGGATGCAGGTTAGAAACCCAGTCACACAAGGGTGGTATCCCAACAGCGGCTCCATGAAGACTGGCGTCCTCATTTCTCTGCCTCCCACCTATCCTGTACATGTATAACCGAATCCCAGTATCAAACTGGAGTAAAGCTCCATGGGGTCTTTCCGTCCTGGCGCAGGTAACCAGCATCTTCACTGGTACTTCAATTTCACCGGGTGCATTGTCGAGACAGCGCTCAAATCATTACGCCTTTCGTGCGGGTCGGAACTTACCCGACAAGGAATTTCGCTACCTTAGGACCGTTATAGTTACGGCCGCCGTTTACTGGGGCTTAAATTCAAAGCTTCGATTGCTCTAACCTCTCCTCTTAACCTTCCAGCACCGGGCAGGCGTCAGCCCATATACCTCACCTTTCGGTTTTGCATAGACCTGTGTTTTTGCTAAACAGTTGCTTGAGCCTATTCTCTGCGGCCTGCTCTCGCAGGCACCCTTTCTCCCGAAGTTACAGGGTCATTTTGCCGAGTTCCTTAACAATGCTTCTCCCGCCGGCCTTAGGATTCTCTCCTCATCCACCTGTGTCGGTTTACGGTACGGGCACATGTAACACAATAGCGGCTTTTCTTGACAGTTCGAATCTTCAGCTTCCCTACTTTTATTCGGTACGCGTCACGTCTTCGGATTGAGAAGCGGTTTTTCCAACTCCTCTCCTACCTCGCTTGCCCCGGTCTTTTCATTCCCGGGTCTGATTATCGCCCTGTGTCCCCACAGTTCTGATTACATGCGGTACAGGAATTTCAACCTGTTATCCATCGACTACGTCTTTCGACCTCGCCTTAGGCCCCGACTTACCCAGAGCAGATCAGCTTTACTCTGGAAACCTTAGATATTCGGCCTGGAGGATTCCCACCTCCATCTCGCTACTCATTCCGGCATTCTCTCTTCTTAAAAGTCCACAGCTCCTTATCGGTACTGCTTCGCCCCTTTAAGAATGCTCCTCTACCACTCATCTTTTCAGACGAGTCCGCAGCTTCGGTGTCGTGTTTCAGCCCCGGACATTTTCGGCGCAGGACCTCTCGACTAGTGAGCTATTACGCACTCTTTGAATGTGTGGCTGCTTCTGAGCCAACATCCTAGTTGTCTTTGAAATCCCACATCCTTTTCCACTTAACACGCACTTTGGGACCTTAGCTGGCGGTCTGGGCTCTTTCCCTTTTGACGACCCAACTTATCTCGTGCCGTCTGACTCCCGCGAAGCATCTGGCTGGCATTCGGAGTTTGATATTCTTTGGTAGGCTTTGACGCCCCCTAGGAAATTCAGTGCTCTACCTCCAGCAGACTCTCGCGAGGCTAGCCCTAAAGCTATTTCGAGGAGAACCAGCTATCTCCGGGTTCGATTGGAATTTCTCCCCTATCCACACCTCATCACCACCCTTTTCAACGGATGTGTGTTCGGTCCTCCACGAAATTTTACTTTCGCTTCAACCTGGACATGGATAGATCACCCGGTTTCGGGTCTGCCCATACTGACTCTGGCCCTATTCAGACTTGGTTTCCCTTCGGCTCCGCACCTTCAGTGCTTAACCTTGCCAGTACAGGCAACTCGCCGGACCGTTCTACAAAAAGTACGCGGTTGCACCTTAACGTGCTTCCACAGTTTGTAAACACAGGGTTTCAGGTTCTCTTTCACTCCCCTCCCGGGGTCCTTTTCACCTTTCCTTCACAGTACTATGCGCTATCGGTCACTAAGGAGTATTTAGCCTTGGGGGGTGGTCCCCCCGAATTCCCACAAGGTTTCTCGTGTCTCGTGGTACTTTGGATTCCGCTCGCTCTCTTCTGATTTCATGTACGGGGCTTTCACCCTCTCTGGCGGGACTTCCCAGACCCTTCCATTATCATACGAGTCACTTATT
>NZ_CAXSLG010000021.1:209-2733 GCF_964238185.1 Lachnoclostridium sp. Marseille-P6806 | reverse complement strand
GCATACAATAATTCTCAGCTTTTGGCTACCTTAACCCACCGTCTAAAGCCAGTGGGATTGCGGTAGCCTTATTTCAACTGTTTTTTACTAAGAATGGTTCGCAGCACCTCCTCTGTACACTCCGGATTTTTCAGTACTGCCCGCATAAAGCTATCGCTCATCAGTGTAAGATCTTTTAGAACATCTCGGTATCTTTCATAACGCTCTTCCTGTTCCTGATCCAGTCCCTGTTCTAACTCCTCCTTTGGAACAGAATCTTGCATATGTACAGGCGTATGCTCTTCTGAAATACTGAGTTCGCTTTTGTCAATTGTGTTTGTGGAAATTGGCAGGGCTTCTGCCTCATGTTTGAATGCCGGACTGCTCCTTTGTTCTTGCTTCCGGCTACCTTTCTTTGACTGTTTCTGTCTCATTCTTCGCCTCCTGTCTGTTATGGCAGAAAGCATTTTCTCTGCCTTCTGCATTTGTAAGCGCTGCAGAAGACAAGCTTTTTCAAGGTCTTCTGCTTCATAAATTAGTGATTGTAAGCATAGACCTTTCTAAATGATTCCAAGACAGAACCGGACGGGCCATCAGCCCTTAGAAATATAAGAAATGTAATATGCTATTTTTAGTTTAACACAGGAATTTCTTCCATGCAAGTGCAATTATAAGACGTGATCCAAAATCTCCAAGTTAAAAAATCAGGATTTTTCTCTGAAATAAGAGAAATTAATTCAGATTTTAGGGTAAAACGAGCGGAAGTGCCGCTCATCACCACTTCATGATGATGAAACGACACTTCCGTATACTCGTTTAAAATATTGGCATATCAAATGCTCTTTTTTACTGATTCAGCAATTCAGCCGGAACCTGTGCGTTGGAATCCAGAGCGCCGAAGGTACCAGTTGTGGTATCATTGAAGTAATACCACTGATTGCCAATCTTGTTCCATCCAGTGTACATTCTTCCGAAGGTACCGTCATGAACATCGTGCAGATAGTACTTATTGCCATTCTCCTCGAACCATCCGGATACCAGATAGCCGGTGTTATCGAAATAGTACCAATCCTTCTTGTTCTGCCACTCCAGATAATACCAGCCGCCCTTAGCATAGGTATTATCGCTGAATGGATACCACCAACCGGTAGAATCCAGAATCCAACGTCCGTTGGTCAGCTTATTTGCTGTACCTACGCTTCTGGTGCCGCCGCCGGAACCGCTTCCACCGCCGGAGCCGCTGCCGCCGCCGCTGCTTCTTCTAGTAAGATCCAGAGTAATAGCATAGGTCTCACCGAACTCAACTTCAGTCGGCTCCATAGCCTTCTTCAGCTTATATCCGGTCGGGATATTCAGGCTTACATTCTCAGAAGTAAAGGTATAGGACTCGCCCTTCTTACCTCTTACAGTAATATCCTCAGAAGCAATTTCCTTGTAATTAAAGATATAGGAAATATGCAGAGTAGCATCAGCCATCTCCTCCGGATTCAGCTTCTTAACCTGAAGAACAACATCACGAGATGTACCATACGGTACTTCGATGCCATTGAATGCATCTACCAGTACATATCCTTCTGGAACTTTCAGCTCATGAATTCTGAAGATATAGCTTCCGCCTAACAAACCAGAAGCAGCTGCATCACTGTCGCCAACTACTACATCACCATCTTTGTAGGTTACATGAAGAGTTGCAGCAGCAATCTTAGAAGCCTCAACAACCTCTACTACAACATCCTTGGATGCGCCAAAGTCAACAACAACATCTTCAAAGGAACCTGCCAGATTATAGCCAGCCGGTACAGTCAGATCTTTTGCAGTAAAGGTATATGCCTCACCAGCTTCGCCAGTAGCAGCAACTGTCTCTTTACCAACTTCTACATCGCCAAATTTGTAGATTACATTCAGAACTGCTGTCTTCTCATCTGGGGTCTCACCAGTTTTCTTTCTTACTTCTACGTTTACAGTATCATTCTCGCCGAAGTATACATCACCTACAATGCAAAGTTCATAGCCAGCCGGTACTGCTGTAAGAATGCTTGTGTTGAAGTATGTTGCATCTGCTGCTACTTTGATTGCTTCGATTCCGTTCTCGAACGGCATCTTTGTCTCTTCATCAATGTAGCTTACATATACAGTTTTCTCTTCTACTTCTGCTTTCTTTCTTACTTCTACGTTTACAGTGTCATTCTCGCCGAAGTATACATCTCCTGTAACGCAAAGCTCATAGCCAGCCGGTACTTTTGTAAGGATACTTGTATTGAAAGAAGTTGCATCTGCTGCTACTTTGATTGCTTCGATTCCGTTTTCGAACGGCATCTTTGTCTCTTCGTCAATGTAGCTTACATATACGGTTTTCTCTTCTACTTCTGCTTTCTTTCTTACTTCTACGTTTACAGTGTCATTCTCGCCGAAGTATACATCACCTGTAACGCAAAGCTCATAGCCAGCCGGTACTTTTGTAAGGATGCTTGTATTGAAAGAAGTTGCATCTGCTGCTACTTTGATTGCTTCGATTCCGTTTTCGAACGGCATCTTTGTCTCTTCG
>NZ_CAXSLG010000021.1:0-110 GCF_964238185.1 Lachnoclostridium sp. Marseille-P6806 | reverse complement strand
TTTACAGTGTCATTCTCGCCGAAGTATACATCACCTGTAACGCAAAGCTCATAGCCAGCCGGTACTTTTGTAAGGATACTTGTATTGAAAGAAGTTGCATCTGCTGCTAC
>NZ_CAXSLG010000020.1:0-4232 GCF_964238185.1 Lachnoclostridium sp. Marseille-P6806 | reverse complement strand
GTGGCCTTGCGATTCTCCACGAAGTCTGCATTAGACGGTGTTGCTTCCTCGTCCTCAGACAGAATCCACTCATCCTCATCTACAATGTCTGCATCCTCCTCATCGAGAATCTCTGCATTAGACGGTGTTGCTGCCGGTCCGTCTTCCTTCTCAGCCTCACCAATCACCAGAACTGCTCTGGAAGGACCTTCTGCCTCGGATGGAAGAATACTTAAAGCCATACCATATGCAACTGCTGGACTCAGCTCTGCGGCATCCTCAGATATCTCTTCTGCCTCCTCCACTGCATACTCCGTTCCTGCGAATGCCTCCTGATACAGCTCGGAAACAGCCAGAACATCATCAATCATGTAGCGAATCAGCTTATCATTGTCTGTATCCGCAATTTCTTCTACAGCAAGCTTCACAGCCTCTCTGGCCTCTTCAGAATCTGTTCCGTTTTCTTCTGCTGCCTTCAGCGCATTCCTTATGGCGATTTTCAGCTCCTGAATCTCCTGCGGAAGCTCTGCAGATGCCGGACTTCCCAGAGATACATATGCATAGAAGGTCACTCCGGTATCTGTTTCTGCAGTTACAACCAGAGCTGTATTTTTTTCTTCCTCGTCAATCAGAAGCACTCCGTTTTCATCCACTGCAGTACCTTCTGCCAGAGAAACTCCTGTTCCCTGTACAGACCATTCTGTCTGCTGAATTCCCAGACCGTAATCACGGATTTCAAACTCCTGGGAGCTGCCCTTTTCCAGCTGAACTGCTGCCGGAGCAATCGATGCCTGCAGCTGAAGCTCTGCCATAGAAGAAGCGCCGTTGGTTCCCTCCATCTGGAAGGTCAGCACTGTGCTTCCGTCTGCCTTCTGTTCACAGGTTACATTCTCATCCAGACGTTCTTCTGAAGCAACCGGCTTACGAAGGGTAATCTGGATTGTTTCTTTGTTTTTCATAGTCGGATCAGAAACTGCCACGGTCAGCAGGCCTGTCTCTGACTCCTGAAGCATCACAGATGCTGCGCTGCTGCTGGTTACATCATTTACCGATCCGCCGTTTTTATTCCAGAAATTGATTCCGGTCATGTTCAGGCCCTGATGATATACAGCCTGTACGCTCTCGTTATTTTCCAGAACAGCAATCTGAGGAGCTGCCGCATAAGCTTCTGTCTCTTCTGCTGTTTTCTCCGGAAGAAGTACATAGCTGTAATCTGCATTCTTTGGATTCTTTCCGTGATCAATCCACAGCTCCAGGTAATTTTCTGTGCTTTCTCCCTCAAAGGTACCTACATCACTCCAGTTTCCTGTGGTTTTTCCACGACGAGCCTGGATCTCTGTATTCTCCATCGGGAAATAATATCCTGTTCCGGAAGTTTCATTTCCTTCCAGATGAGCCCATCTTACCTGATCAAAAACAGTTCCTGATACATCTGCGCTGCGATCTACCAGCTCCTTAATATCTGCTTCCTTCACAGGAAGGTTCTCTGTCTCTCCATCTACAACAAAACGGTTCTCTCCGTCTTTGTTCAGCTTCTTATTCTCAATCGTTGTCTCTACCGGAAGATCCATTCCTTCGTTTGTAATTCCTGCGCCAAGACAAACAATTTCATTATCAAACATAAACCAGGACTTTTTACCCTTCAGCTTCGGCGCATAAGTAACAGATGCGTCTCCTGCAATTCCTCGGTTCTTTCCGGTAAATGCCATACCGCTGATACCGTAGTTTCCAATGCTGCTTCCGCCTACCCAGCTTTCTGTGCCCAGGAAGTCTCCGCCCTGCGCATAGCCAGAGCTGTCCGGCTTTCCAGTTCCGATATTTACTGGAACAACTGTAGTTCCCGGAAGTCTCAGAGGATTGACCGTATTCCAGAAATTCTCCGTATACTGCTTATCTCCATCGTAAAGATAGGTCATACCATTGCTCTGATGCCATCCAAACCGGTTTTCATGGTTCATAATCTCAGAGTTCTGAATTCGCTCAGAGTACATGGAGACTGCAAACAGATAATCATCCGTTCTGTGAATTGCTCGATCCATTAACGGATAGGATTTATGCACTGCAGGTACATGGCTCTCGATGGAAGAATCTCCCAGAATTTCCAGCGCCTTCTGCTTAATCGGAACATTCTCGGCGCCCTTCAGGCTTTCAACAAAGCCAGGATCCTCTTCCAGCCAGCATTTCAGCGCAGAAAGTGTCTGTGCCTTCGCCTCATCACTGAGAGAATCTACCATCTGAAGGATGATTACCATAGCTTCCCGTCCGGCAGCCTTATTGCTTCCCTGAGGACGCGATACAGAACGGCCCTTCAGGCAGTCCAGCATCATACCCTTGTACATACCGTTTCCGAAGCCCTCTACAATATAGTACTCCAGATTCTTCTGAACCTCTTCTGAATATTTCCACGGAGTTCCTGCAATCAGAGCCGGAATTCTCACGCCGCCCTTCATAAATTCAATTCCGTAGGCGCCCAGATATGGAACACTGATGTGATCCAGATAGGAGCCGTCCGGATAGAAGCCACTCTTGTAACCAGTTTCCGCTATCTTGGAGCTGTCTTCTACCTCCTGGATTACAAATGTCTGAGAAGACGCCTGAATTCCAAGGTAAACCAGCTCATTATCCGCTCTCAGCGCGCCCAATCCTACTGCTGTTGTGGAACAGTCAATAATATTAGCGCCCTGTGCTTTCCGGTAGCCTTTTCCATGGGTGCTTGCCGTGTTAATAGCACCTTCATAGAAGGGATCTGGCTGGAAGAAATACAGCGCTTCTGTATACTTCATAATCTGCTCTTCATTCAGCTCATCCCGGATAAGAATCAGCGCAGGAATCAGATCCTTCTGGATTCCAATTTCCCAGGTCCACCAGTTGTCTGTCTGGCTCTTGGGCACAAAGCATTTTCCGCACAGATAATCCAGAATTTCTATCATATCCTTCAGCAGCGCCTCGTTCTTATATAATGCGCCGCCCTCTGCTGCATATGCCTTGGTCATTGCCAGTAGCTTCTTTACAGAAGGACGGAATTCTACAGCATCATCTTCATAAGGAATGTTTGCATTTCCCTTTGCGCCCTCGTCTTCCTTCCACGGAATTCCCTCGCATACATCTCCCTCTTTGTATACATAAGCATCCCATGCGGTCTGCGCTTCCTCATTCAAAGCTGCTAAGATTTCGGCTCCGCCATCCTCCTGCAAAAGATTTGTGCCAATCAGAGACTCCTTCCAGTTTCTGCGGATTCTTGCATAATCCTCTGCCGTAACCTCTGGAAGCTCAGAAGGATCCACATGAAGAATCTTCACATCCCACTGTTTTGTATTTCCATTATCATCAGACGCAACTACAACCATCTCGCCCTTATGCTTAGCTGTAATCTGTGCATTTCCGTTTTCTGCTTTTTCTACAGCCAACAGATGATCCGCTGTTGCATCTCCTGCCACACGGTCGCCATCCCGCTCGCCTTCTTTCAGTTCCCGCTTGATTTTGGAAAAACCTACATTGCGAAGATAGGTTCCGTCATACTTCCGGAATTTCGTACTCCATGTAACATTTTCTGAAAATCCTTCCGGCTTTGTGAGCTCTGCCGTCTCACCGATTACCAGTGTCACCTGGTCTTCTGTTGCCACCTTGGGGCCATTTTCTTTTGCCCCTGTGTTGTCCGGCTCCACACCATCATTCACGAGCACCAGTTCTGTTCCATAGGCTTCTGCTCCATTCCCCTGCAGCAGTTCGGCCTTATGATCCCATTCTCCTACTGGAGCTGCAGAAACTGTGAGTGCGTTTCCCACAGTCATGGCCGCAATCAGTGCCGTACTGATTCCTCTGCGCATTTTCCGCTTAAAATACATCATACTCTTCTCCTTTTTGGAATTATGCTGCATTTCTTTGAGTCCCCCCGGCTCATTCTATAGCACTTTACAGCAACAGTACTAATTTACCATCACTGCCTGATTTATGAAATTGATTATTTTATGGTTTTCCTCACCTTTTTTCATATCGGTAAATGTGAAAAAAGAGGGTATATAACACCTCGATGTCATATACCCTCTCTTTATCATGTTTTAATACTGCATTCTTATATCAATCGATATTCCCGAGAACTGATAATCCGTAAATCCTTCCTACTTCTGTACCCAGACACCCTGGCTGTCTACCTGATAGCCGTCCGGTGTCATGCCAGACTGATACAGCGCTCCCTGAGGCATTCCTGGGTTCTGCTGCTGATTCACAGTCCATGCAGACTCCTGGCGGGTCCA
>NZ_CAXSLG010000019.1:0-4772 GCF_964238185.1 Lachnoclostridium sp. Marseille-P6806 | reverse complement strand
GCCATAAAATAAACCTCCAAACTGGTAAGTCTATCTTACATCAGTTTGAAGGTTTACACAAACTTTGGGATACTCCCGAACAATTCTTCCGCACGGTTACGGATACTGTTCATACGGCGCACCCATTCTATTTGATCAGCCGCTTTGAGCGCTTCAGTTACGCCTTCCTGCTTTGCCATAGCGGAAACGATGTTTTTCAATGCGCTCGTTGCAGGCTTGATCGATTTCAGCTAAATGCTTGAACAGTGTTCCCTGCGGCGCATACGCCCGTATTTGCCTATCTGATATTCGCCGTCATCCGGTAAAGTAATGCTGGGAATGAAATAATCGCCCACTTGACGGTATGTACCGCCCATTTCTTCAAAGATAATTTTCATAAAATTCAGCTCCTTTTGTGTTGATTTCCAGCGGTTATAAGGCTTTTTGACTCCTTTCTCACAACTGCTTTTCAATTTACCACAAATGAGCCGCAGTCATATGTATTAGATGGCAGAAACCACCCTTTACATATTAACTCTTGACACGAATTTTTCTGCCAGTTCTCCTGCCGTCCTGAATCGTTACTTTTTATTTTAAATATGCCTTCAGCGCTTCTGCACGATCCAGCTTCTCCCAAGGAAGCTCCACATCAGTTCTTCCAAAATGTCCATATGCTGCTGTCTGCTTGTAAATCGGACGTCTCAGATCCAGCATCTTAATAATTCCAGCCGGTCTCAAATCGAAATTCTCACGAACAACTGCTACCAGCTCCTCATCTGTCAGCTTGCCGGTTCCAAAGGTCTCTACACGGATAGAGGTGGGGTGCGCTACGCCGATTGCATAAGAAAGCTGAATCTCACACTTATCAGCCAGACCTGCTGCTACGATATTTTTTGCCACATAACGTGCTGCATAAGCTGCAGAACGGTCTACCTTGGTGCAGTCCTTTCCAGAAAAGGCTCCGCCGCCGTGACGCGCATATCCGCCATAGGTATCTACGATAATTTTCCGTCCAGTCAGTCCGCTGTCTCCCTGAGGTCCGCCAATTACAAAACGGCCTGTGGGATTGATAAAGAATTTGGTTTCCTCATCTACCATATCTGCCGGCAGAACCTGGTCGAAAACATACTTCTTCACATCTGCATGAATCTGCTCCTGTGTTACACTCTCATCATGCTGAGTAGAAAGCACCACTGCATCCAGACGGATGGGATGTCCAGCCTTATCATACTCTACTGTAACCTGGGACTTTCCATCAGGACGAAGATAAGGCAGGGTTCCATCTTTGCGCACCTTGGTCAGCTGACGAACCAGCTTGTGAGCCAGAGCGATCGGATACGGCATATACTCCTCCGTCTCATTGGTAGCATAGCCGAACATCATCCCCTGGTCGCCTGCACCAATAGCATCCAGCTCGCTGTCGTCCATCGCATTTTCTCTTGCTTCCAGAGCCTTATTTACACCCATGGCAATATCGCTGGACTGCTCGTCCAGAGCAACCAGAACGCCGCAGGTATCACAGTCAAAGCCATATTTTGCACGATCGTAACCAATTTCGCGAACGGTCTCACGGACAATAGACTGAATATCTACATATGCATTGGTAGTAATTTCTCCCATAACCATAACCAGACCAGTAGTGGTGCAGGTTTCGCATGCAACGCGGCTCATGGGATCTTTTTCCATCAACGCATCCAGAATGGCATCAGAAATGGCATCGCACATTTTATCCGGATGACCCTCAGTTACAGATTCAGAAGTAAACAGTATTTTCTCCATCATATCCTCCTTCAATATACTTTCAAAACAAAAGAAAAGTCCGTAGCAATTTTACTGCGGACTTGATTGATCTGAACTATCAAATCCTCTTATTGCTCGATTTCTCGCTCAGGTTGGCACCTTCCTCACGCGCTCCTTCCTGCCGTCTGCCATAAAACCAGGCATATACAGAAAATGCCGTCCGGGGTTGCCGTGACTTCACAGATCCTTTGTATCTCCATCACTCTGAATAAGGGATTACGCACTTTTCAGTTGTTATTCCATTGTTGCACGGTATATACTATCAGATTCACAGAATGCTGTCAAGATCAATTTCCTGAAGTTTCATTTTTCTTTTTAGCCTGTCTGCACTTCACCGTTCTTTTCCAGCACCAGCTTTTCTGCCAATCTGATCATCACTGCTTCGCATCTCCAGATATCCTCCAGCGGAACAAATTCATCAGGCTTGTGAGCCATAGAAAGACTTCCCGGACCATAAGACATACAGTTTTCACATCCAAGAATACCTGCAATAACCGCTGTATCCGTATACCCCGGAAACGGACCTGTTACCGTCATCCTTCCTGTAACAGAAGCATCTGCCTCCCGCAAAGCTGCCAGAAGAGGAGAGTCCTCGTGCTTTTCCACATAAGGCCAATCTCCTGTAATTTTCCAATCTGTCCGGATTCCTGGAACCGCCTTTTTCGCCGCCTCTGCCGCGCGCTTCACAATGTTCTCTGCCGCCTTCGTATCTGTAGGCGGAACAAGACGCATATCAATCCATACCTTACAGGTATCCGGAACTACATAAGGCCTGTATCCTCCAGTAATCTGGCCAAAGGTAACCGTTGACCATCCCAGATCCTCATGGTGAGGAAGAGCCTCCACCTCCAGCCGGATCTCCCGAATCAGCTCTGCCATACCGGCAATGGCATCCGCTCCCTTCCAGGGCATGCTGGCGTGAGCCGTACAGCCTGTCACCGTCACTTCAAACCAGGTCCGCCCCTTATGAGCCACCTGAATCTGACCGTCTGTAGGCTCCGTATCCAGAATCCAATCCTGCTTTCTGACCCATCCTGCGGCAATAGCGGCTTCTGACCCCCGCATAAAATCCTCCTCATCTACACTGCCGATGAAAACCAGACGCCGACAAAGCTTCCTGCCTTCAGCTACAGCTGCAGCTGTTTTGGCAAATGCCGACAGGGCGCAGGCAAGACCTGACTTCATATCACAGGCTCCTCTGCCATATAAAAGGCCATGTTCCTCCTCTGCACCGAAGGGATCTCTGCTCCATCCCTCTCCCACTACAACCGTATCCATATGACAAATCCACACCAGCGCCGGCTCTTCTTCCGGTCCCGGAAGCTCCGCCATCAGGTTAAACCTTCCTGGGAGCACCTCCTGTCTTTTCACAGTCACTCCCGGAAGCCCAGAAAGCCGCCGGGAAATAAATTCCCCGACGGCACTTTCGCAGGCTCCCGGATTGGTGCTTTCAATCTGTATCAGTTCCTTTGCCAGCATTTCTGCTGAAAATTCCTCTGTCATTTTTCCCAATCCCCTGTATTTTATTGTATTTGTAACAATTCAGCCATGCCTCTTCTTGCACGCTTACATCAGCCAAGAAGCAGTCTTTTTCAACTACTGAATCCAAGCTCCATTTGCACCTACATAGTAGCCGTCCGGAGTTCTTGTATTGGCTAACATCGCTCCGCTACTGTTGCAGTAATACCAGGCATTGCCATCCTGAATCCAGCCAGTCCGCATTGCTCCGCTGGTACGGTCGCAGAAATACCAGGTATTTCCAGACTGAATCCAACCGGTACGCATATAGCCTGCACTGTCAAAGCAGTACCATACCCCGCTGATCTGAAGCCATCCGTTTGCCGGATAGGAACCATTTGCATACTGATACCACCAGCCAATCTCATTTCGCATCCACTTATCCACACCAGAGCCGCCCGGAGTCGCAGTCGTTCCGCCTGTACCTGTTCCATAATGTCCAGCGCGGATATCCTCCAGCATCTCTTCGTCTACATAAATATAATCAGACTCAAACCAGTCACCCTTCTTGTTGTCATTGCCTACAGAACGAACCTTAAAATAAAACTCACCCTCTCTGGTAATTCTGTCTGCAAAATTGTAGGAGGTATTCGTTGTGGTAACAGTCTCGCCTACAGAGCTGTTTCCGCGATAAAGACGTACCTGATAGCTGTTTCCGCCCTCTGACTTCTCCCATCTTGCTGTAGTAGAATCATCATTTTCCCAAGCAACATCTTCGATATCAAGGCTGCCCTCCAGCTCATCCAGCTTGATGGTTACAATTAATGTGGAGCTGCTGTCCTCACGGCGAGATTTGATATACTTGGCATCATCTCCGCGCAGCTTTACTCTGCTGGAGCTCATAGAACCAAAATAGTAATCAGAATCTGCCTCCAGAGTAATGGCCACCTGCGGCACATCTCCACTGCTCCACTCTCCATTGTCATTGACAATTTCGACATCCTCAATAGAATAATTGGATCCATTGGTAGTAACGCTCACATCACCGCTTTCGTCTCCTACCTGTACATCAGAATCAATAATCAGCTCAATGCTGGTAATCTTCGTTCTCTCCTCTGCTGCCATGGCTGTCCCTGCAAACACTGCTGCTAGAATCCCCGCACCAGCTACTACTCTCATTCCTTTTTTCCATAACATCATACGTTCTCCTCCTTTTATTACTCTGACGTCTGAAACCCGTCGTCGTACTCTGATATTTCTTTTATATTATCATAATAAGCGAAATTCGTGTCCAGAATATGTACAGTTCATAACAATTTGCTTACGGAAACCGGAACATTTTTTAACCTTTTTCGATTTTTCCCCATTTTTTCTGACAGGGGAAGAATATGCGAGCTTCTCCGCCTGCATCGGGTCGTCTCATCAGCCCAATTCTTTGCCACAATGTCAAGTGATGAAGTGAACTACCCATTGTCTAAAGCCAATGGGCTTCCTGCTTCCCAGACCTCGTAACCTACTATCTCCACAGGCGTTAA
>NZ_CAXSLG010000018.1:0-5099 GCF_964238185.1 Lachnoclostridium sp. Marseille-P6806 | reverse complement strand
TTTCAGGCTCCCAATCTCGCCCGATATAGCGTCTTGAAGCAATTCGTTGCTGTTCTTCAGCAGCTCTACGCTCTGCTTCAGCTCGCTGATGAGCTTCCTGTTCTGCTCTGCGTCTCTCTGCCTGTTCTGCTCTGCCCTCACTTGTTCTTGATTTGACTGCTTCATCAATTCCTCGCAGTTCTCGCTCGACATCGCCAACGCTTCTTTGAGCAGACTGTTTTCCAGCTCTGTCCGGCTCTGTCGGTTTAACTCTTGAAGCTGCTCTCTTGGACTGCTCTGCTTCTGCTGTTCGTGCATTTCTCTCAAACTCATGCTCCATACTCTCCTTTCCAAAATCCATATTGTAGTATTTTTCCAGCTTGTTATCCCTGATTTTACAAGCCTTTTCTCCTGCCTGTTCCCTGGCTAAGTCGGTATATGTGATGTACTTGTGGCTGTCCTGCCAGTCCACCCCGTACCCTCTTTCATTCATCAGCCGGATAAAGGTTTCCCGGCTGGTCGCTGTTTCCTTACAATCCAGCACCGCAAGGGCAATATCCTGCACATAGCTTTTGACCTTTCCCTGCTCTGCCTGTTTCAAAAGCTGGTAGGTGTCTTTGCTCCATGCCACCGTTTCTTCCCGGACTTCTCCAGCAAATGTCTTTCCTTTCTCCGGCACATGCAAGCCCTGTTCCCAGCTCTGCTCGTTGCACCGTTCCTTTAAGTCTTTAAGGTCGTGCTTACTCCATTGGAGCTTATGACCGTTCTCATAATTTACGGAATTGACAATAAAGTGCGTGTGTATATGCCCCTTGTCTATATGCGTGGCTATCAGAACTTCATGCCCTTTCCATGCCTTTGTATGCTCTGCCAGCTCGACAGCGTTCTTGTGAGCCTGCTCCGGGGTTATTTCCTCGTCCTCATGGTAGGATTGCACATAATGCTTATAGGTTCTTCCGTCCGTCTTGCCCCACAGCTCCTTTGTGGCTTGCATTTCCTCCTTGACCGTCTCCGGCTCACAATGCAGACCGCTGACAAGCTTCTCCTCTGTCTTTTCTTTTTTCGTCACATAATCTATTGCGTGCCCTATGCCCGCCTTTGAAGATACCGCCTTAATGACTGCCATACTTTGTTCAGCTCCTCTCCATGCTTCCGCACTTCCGCTTCACTCGGCAACATTCCCCCCTCATTACACCTCTTTGCTATTTGGTTGAGGTTGTTCCCTATCCGTTTCAGTTCCGGGATAAGTTCTTTGATACCGTCCGTATTCACGATCTGCTTCTCCAGCACACAGGAAAGGATATACTCCTGCTGGTTCTTTCCACTCTCTGAAATCTTCTCCTGCAACTGCTGGTATTCTTCTTCACTTACTCGGAATGATAACTGCTTTGGTCTTGTCTTGTTCATGCCCTTACCACTCCATATCCATGACATCAAGTAAGTCAAAGAAACGCTCCAGCGTCTTATTTTCCTTTTCTGCCGGGTTCTGTTTTACATATTTATCAATTACTTTCATCAGCTCCTGCACCTCGTATCTGTACTCAAACTGAATTTTATCCATTTCTTTTTTCATGCCTTTGACCTCTCTTTCTTCGGTGCTACCACCGTCAAATTATGAGCCTTTCGGCTCTCTAAAAAGGGGGATTGAAGGGGGGCTTGCCACCCTCACAAGTTCTAAAGTGGTAACACTTTAGGGAACTTGCAATATATCCGCTACACATATTATAGCATGATAGACACCCTATATCAAGCGGATATATTCGTGCGTATATTCTGCCAAGAATATAGTGGAGCTTACTTCCTCTTGGGCGACTTTGGAAGTGTAGGTGGAAGAAAGTCAAGGGCTTGTTTTTTATCTGCAGTATGAGCTTCGGCTTGCCGATCAGCGAGTACAGCAGATAAAAAATGGTCGCAGACCACCCTTTACTTTCTTCCGCCGGAACGGACAATGAAGCACAGGGGGAAGTAACGGAACGGACGGACAGCCGTTTTCCCCTCCGGCATTATAGCCAACAAAAAAGAGTATCAAGGGTAAACGCTGCGGTCTATGACCGCCCTTGACACTCTTTTCCTTATGGCTTTGATAATAAACAAGGGGAAATGGCTTCTTGTGGCATTTCTGCCACTATGGTATAATGAGCGACGCTACCACCCCTATACAGGTACAGAAAGGGGGTGTGCCACCATGAGTATATTTTCGTCTTTCTTACTCTCTGTCTTGGCAAGTGTAGTCGCCTACTACATCTGCAAATGGCTGGACGGAGATAAATAGGCGGTAGCCAGCCTAAGGAATAAGCCACCTTGCCACAACGGAATAGAAAAGCCCCGGAGTTGCGACCTCCGGGGCTTTTTGCGTGCCACAATGAGCACTTTCGTCTTTCTTGCCTACTGGCATTATAGCATATGCCTTTCGGCATTTCAAGTATGCCCTACTTCCACCACTTGTAAACGGTGGGCTTGCTCAATCCTGTCTCTCGAATGCAGTCCGCTTTCTTTCCTGCTGGGTGGCTCTCCTGCCATTCTCTGACTGTCTGCTCCGCTGTTCCACTCCCTTTTGGTCTACCCTCTTTTACTTCTTCTCCTAACTGCTTTTTTAAAGCTTTCATAGTATTCATAACCTTTACATGGTCTTTTTGCTTTCTGTAATTCCGCTTATTTGCTGGTATCGTAACCTTTGTGTTGTCCTCTATCCATTCCCGGCTTGCTATCGTTGACAGCCTTTTTCTGTCCCCTTTCAATGCCCGAAGAGCGTCTTTCACATCTGCCCGGCTGAAATGGTTGTCCTCGTCCTCGGTAAGGCTCTCTAAATGGTCCAGGAACGCATAGGCGTCTCTCCGTATCTTCTGCTCGGATATGCCACACTTCAAGCCATAAGAGCACAACGCCATAATAGAAAAGTAACGCCCTCCGGCTTTCACTTCCTCGGTTATTTTCCGTTTCCACCACTCATATAAAGCTTCGTTACATACCCACGTACCGCCCTGCTTCTTACTTTTCTGCTTCGGCTCTCCCTGCACGATCCGCTTCTCATACCATTCCGGGTACAGCTCCTTTGCTTCTTCCAGCGTAACGGTACTTTTTCTTCTCGGCTTCTCGTACAACGGAGCAAGGTCTACCTTACAGCTCGGTATGCTGGCTTTTATGTCCTCCAGCGTGTAACGGTTCTCTGACAGCTTATAGGCTTTTACTGGGAAATCTGCACCCAGCTTCGACTGACTCCCCACACACCGGAAACCTTGATAAATTCCGGTTATATCCGGGCTGTCCGGACGGATAGAGCTGGTATCATTCCATAGCCGCCGGATAAAGGCTTCTTTCAGCTCCGCAAGCACTTCTTCCCGGTTTCGATACAACTGAACCGGCTCCTGCAAGAAATAGTAAAGATGTACCCCCTTGCCGGAGCTGACAAGATAAGTCGGACGAAGCTGCACACCATTCCCAAACTGCTTCAACAGGTTCTTTAACTGCTGTTTGCCTACATAATCCACGTCCACCACCACCGCAAACAGCTCATGAGCGTTCTCTTTCGTGTGTGACTTTCCGTAAAAACTAATAGGCGGTATCAGCCCAAACCTATCTCCTATGACCTTATCCAGCATTTTCAGACTATCATCAATTACCCACTGCCGGGTTCTTCCTTTGCCAGACGGTCTAATCTGTGTCGCTATAATATTACCTTTTCCGTCCTCCGGCTCTTGCTGGAGACTGCCAGCCGGAAACAACTCCCGATAGAAATCATGAGGACTTACTTCCGGGTATCCCCTCTCCAACATAAGGGCTTCTTTCTCCCGATAAGCAGACTTCCACTCATACCCTCTTTTATCTCTCCTTTTGGTGTATTTTGCCATAGTCTTTTGCACCTCACTCCCTCTCGCCTTGACCGCTAATCTTATCAATGAGTTTTTTTTACCTTTTTCCGTCAAGTATAAGGGAGTGCCTTTTGAGTGTCAATATCTACACCTCACTCCCTCTCGCCTTGACCGCTAATCTTATCAATGAGTTTTTTTTACCTTTTTCTCTCAAGTATAAGGGAGTGCCTTTTTGATGTCAATATCTACACCTCACTCCCTCTCGCCTTGACCGCTAATCTTATCAATACATTTTTGCACCTTTTTCTTCGTACCGACAAACTGCAATTTATCTTAGAAATTACAGCGATGTTATTTTGATAAACTTTCAAGAATTGAAATATCATGCTTATCTTTATCTCTTAATTCATAACCTGAATGGAAAACTTTTTGGCCTTTTAAAGATATACAAGGAATTGTTTTGCCTTCAAAAAAAACACTACCAAAGTAATCTTTTTCAAACTCATACCATCCACCCTCTAAATCAGCTTGTTTTGAAGTTCCGTCCTCATTTAAAACGAACGGGTGAATGTCTAAGTAACCAAGTTCATCACTATATAACTCTATTCTAACCGGTTTCCAGTCTGTATCAATTTTATAGCCCAGATTCAAAAGCACATTTAACAATTTTTCCGTATGTTGAGCATCAAAATTTATATCTATATCTCTATGAATTCTTGTTTGTTTACCAGCTAAAATATCTACACCCCATCCGCCATCCAACCAGTATGTAATTCCAGTATTTTCGAATAATTCTATTACTTTCATTAAATCTTCTTTTGTTGTTATTTCTTTTCTACCCATACAAAGTCTCCTTTACAACTTCTATATAATTGTTTAGTTAAGTCAATATCAATATCTAATTGCCAAGGCTCAAAATCAAAAATCATGGTCATCACACTCCTTTTTAAAATTCTAATTTATCGATTTCTTTTTACTTACTAATCATACCATACAACAGCATAAGAAACACTAAAATATTGCAGACCATACCGCCCCAAAACAGGTACAACTTCAAGCCCTCATATCTAAAAAAACTGTTCTTACTTTCCTCAAGCTCCCGGATCTTCTGCTTCATCACGCTCGTAAGTGTATCAGACTGCTTCTCAAGAAGCTTTGTAGCCCTCTGTATAGCCTCTATATTCGCCTGTAACGCCTTTCTAACCTCTTGGACGGTGTTTTCCTTAACCTCATCTTTCAGGCTCCCAATCTCGCCCGATATAGCGTCTTGAAGCAATTCGTTGCTGTTCTTCAGCAGCTCTACGCTCTGCT
>NZ_CAXSLG010000017.1:0-5237 GCF_964238185.1 Lachnoclostridium sp. Marseille-P6806 | reverse complement strand
AATCGGCTCTGCCCAGAATAACTAATGACATATCTTATATCAGTTTTTTGAATTTACACAAAACTTGAAACGGTCTCTCTTCGTGATATTGTCAATATTAGTTGACACATTTCGCCCAAGGATATCACTGACTATGCTGCCAGCTCCAAATCTTCATAATACTTCCTGCGTTTTATCATAGGAGGAAGCCCGCCATTGGCAGAGCAGATCCTCCGGTTATTCCAGTAACTGTGGAAATATCTCCAAATGAGTATTTTTAATTCCTCTACTGTCATCTGCTTTGTGTCATAACGGCTGTAGAGAAGTTCCGTCTTCATTCTGGCCCACATGCTCTCGCAGCGGGCATTATCATGGCAGCGTCCTCCGGCACTGTTCATGCTTTGATGGATGTGGTACTTCCGGATGGTCTGGCGGTAGGCCTCACTGGTATACTGGGTTCCACGGTCACTATGGATGATCGTGCCTTCCAGTGCAGGATAAGCAGTCAGGGCGCTTTCCAGTGTATGGATACACAGATCTGCTTTCATGGTTGTTTCCATTGCCAGACCAAGGACACTAAGATCAAAGCAGTCGAAGATCGCAGATACATACAATTTCCCATTGGAGGCCGGGATCTCCGTGATATCTGTAATACATTTTTTCAGTGGGGCATCTGAATGAAAATCCCGCTTCAGCAAATCATCCGATTTCATAGCCTCCCGGTCTGCCTTTGTAATTCCGTTCGGTTTTCGCTTTGGCCGATGGCTCAGGCCAATCTGCTCCATAACCCGGTATATGGTTCTCTCGTTGGGAATTGATACTCCTTCGGGCTGCTTCAGGCACAGCGCCTGATACATTCGGAGCCGTCCGGATAACGTATAATTAATTTCGCAAATTCAATTTTATAAAAATAGACATGGTCTATAGCCGTTTGGTAGAATAAAGTTACCACACAAAATTCACCATAGGAGGTATAGAACCATGTCTGATAACATTATACAACTCAATGAAGATTTAATAAAGCACGATTTAAAGGATCTTGTCCGCAGCAGCGTCGAAGAAACTCTGAATGCTCTGCTTGATAAAGAGGCTGACGAACTCGTAAATGCCCAGAAATATGAGCGTTCTACTGACCGTCAGGGATATCGATCCGGCCATTACAAGCGAAATTTCCAGACTACTGCCGGTGACGTAGAATTAAAAGTTCCAAAGCTGAAAGGAGTTTCATTTGAAACTGCCATTATCGAACGCTACCGCCGCAGGGAATCTTCTATTGAAGAAGCTTTGATTGAAATGTATCTGGCAGGCGTTTCCGTACGGCGTGTCGAAGATATCACGGAAGCTTTGTGGGGAACAAAAGTATCCCCAGGAACCATCAGTAATCTCAATAAAAAGGCATATGAGCATATTGAAACCTGGCGTACACGCCCACTGGTTGGCAGCTATCCGTATGTCTATGTTGATGGTGTCTATCTGAAACGCAGTTGGGGTGGCGAAATTCAAAACGTTTCTATCCTTGTTGCTATTGGAGTCAGCAACGATGGCTGCCGTGAGATTATTGGTGCAGCTGAAGGTATGAAAGAAGACAAGGAAAGCTGGCGTTCCTTCTTTTGCGAAACAGTGGTTTGCGAAACTGCAAAAAGATGGCAGAGGTTTTAGTACTATCAGCAGTGTGCGAGGTGTTATCAAACCCGCATTTCAGATGGCGTGCGATGAGGATGCCGTCAGAAAGAATCCGTTCATCTTCAAGTTGACGGATGTGGTGGTCAATGATACGGTGCCGAGAGCTGCACTCACCGAGGAACACTTGGGAATCTGGATGAATTTCATTGAGAAAGACAACACCTACTGCAAATACTACGATGAGTTCGTGGTACTTTTGGAAACCGGCATGAGAGTCAGCGAGTTCTGCGGTCTTACCCGAAAAGATCTGGATTTCAAAAATCGTAGAATTCGTGTGGATCACCAGCTGATTCGTCGTGAGCGTGGCGGAAAATACTATGTTGAGGAAACCAAGACAAGCAGCGGCCGCCGCTTTCTGCCGATGAATGAAACGGTGTATGACTCTTTGAAAAAGATGCTGGAGCGCCGCCCTACGGTCAAGGCAGAGCCTATGGTAGACGGTTACAGCGGCTTCATCATGCTGGACAAGAACGGAAATCCGAAAGTAGCCTTACACATCGAAAACGAGATGCGCTGGGCAATGAAGAAGTACAAGAAGCTTCATCCGGACAGCCCTCTGCCGCACATCACCCCTCATGTGTTCCGACACACCTTCTGCACGAACTATGCAAACGACGGCATGGACATTAAAAACCTTCAGTACCTGATAGGTCACTCGGATGCGGGTGTGACACTGAATGTTTACACCCACGCAAGCTACGCACACGCTGCGGAGCAGATGGCGGAGATTTCAAAGTTCCGCCATTCCCCTGAAGTGAAAAAAGACAGGGGTTTTGCTGTTGGATAAACAGCAAGTATGGTGGCAGCAGCTTAAGGTTACTACACCATTTACTACACCACTTGGTGGTGTAGTTACATAGATTTATAGAGACTTATGAAAAATTGAAGAAAAGCCGAAAGCCAGAAAAACCCTGTAATATCAGCGTTTTCGAGGCTTATGGAGGAATATAGAGATTATGATAAAAGTGCTTTTTATTTGCCACGGCAGGATTTACTGTTCGTGAGAAAAAGTCTTAAATCGTCTTAAATACTTCTATAAATAGCATTTCTTGTGTTCAATTCTCGATTTTACCAATGATTTACCAATATTTCTGGAGAGTCAGACTTGCAGAAACAACAAACCAGAATGAGGAGATTAAAAATATGAGCGGATTAAAGAAACACATTTATGAAGAGAAAAACGGACTGCATTACACTCTGAATGGAGATTATTATTTACCAGATTTGAAATTGCCGGAGGAACACCGCCCTATCGGAAAGTACGGACGGATGCACCGGGAATATTTAAGAGAAGTCCACCCAGCCAGATTGAATACATTGACCCTGACAGGGGAATTATGGACATATCTTGCAGATCTGAACGAACAGGCACAGAAGCGATTAGATACAATCATAGAGCAGATGAAAGCTGCTGAGGGGGTCACAGAAGAATTAAAGAGTATCTGTCAGATGGAATGGGTGCAGCGTTGCAATAACATTCACAATCGGGCAGAAGAAATTGTTTTGCATGAGATGATTTATTCATAACGGTATGGTAGAATGATTATGATAAATCGGAGTTTGACGAGGTAAAAGAATATGAATGGAAAACATCTATTTCTTACATCTGCAGGGTTGACCGATAAGATGAAAGAGAAATTCTTTGATATTATTGGAAAGTGTCCGAAGGATGTGAAAGTGCTTTATATTCCAACAGCTGGCATTGAAACAGATGGTGCAAGAGAGTCGCTTGCAATATGTTTTCATGAACTCTTTCTAATGGGAATTCAGTACGAAAATATATTAGTGTACAATCTGGAATTAATTCTTTCAAAAGACTATCAAAGAACCTATTCTTCGTATGTTACAACCCCGTTTATGCTTACAAGGCTATTAACTTTTGAAGAATTAAACCAATTTGATGCTGTTTTTGTCAGTGGTGGTGATGTATCTGTGCTTTGTCGTGAAATGTCTAGAACTGGTTTTGATAGAATACTTAATAATGCAATTAAAAACGGACTTATATATGTCGGAATCAGTGCAGGAAGTATGTATGCGGCGGGAAATTTAACAGATGGATTACATATTATTGACAATCCTATTATCCCCCATTGGAATGGTTCTGAAACAACAGTATTACCGAACGGCAAAGATGAGATTAAGCTTGCTGATGGAAAAGCTGTTTATGTAGAGGATAATTACATGAGTGTAATATGATGCACATGTAGGATTAGTCAAATTCCAATTTGCGAGGATGAACACTTATGAAAGAAAAAAGCAAAAGTGAAGTTTCAATAATAGGTGGTGCAGATGGCCCAACAAGTATTTTTATAGCTGGCAGAACACGGAAAAAGCCTCTAAAAGTAAGGATACGAAATATTATCTACAGATATAGACGTAAGATAGTAGAGAAGAAAGTGGTTGCAGATTCACATACTCTTGATGAATTGGTACAATATGCAATGAATACCTACAATCTAATTGAAACTAATTCAACTGAGAGAAAATATATTGAACAACAAAAAAACCTAAAGGAGAGTTTGATTTTACAGCATAAACCAGAAGTTTTAGGTGAAATGAAGGATATTCCAAAGCCGGATGCTTCTAATGAAGAATCTGTCAGAGAATATTTTTGTAAAATAAAGACTCGAAGCGAAATGATTGCCGAAATGCCAGATAATGTAATTCCTATGAACTTTCATCTATATGAAATAAGAATCGGTGATGATTCTCTTGAGATGGAGATAGATTATATTTGGAATATATTCGGTATATCTTATTCTGGAAACAAGAAAGTAATGAAACAGTTTGAGAAAATTTCAAAAGATTTGTATATCTATTATGGTGTTAGTGAAGATGATATTAAGAAAAAGACAGAAAGATATTTATCATTGGTAACGGCATTAAGTTCATAAATTCCAGCCTGTCTTTCTGAAATTTCAACTGAATAACCACAGCATAAACCGCTGCTACATGGAAGCTAACACAACCATGCAACAGCGGTTTTTTGTTACCGTTTTTTCCTCTGGCTGATAGGCGTTCCCATTTTCTTTGATTTTTTGAGAATCCGAATGAGCCAGCGGAATTCTTCTTCCGACAGATTTTTATAGTTGATACCGAGTTGCTTGCAATAAAGGATGACCAGCTTTTCATCCCGACTACCCTTGAAATTTTCGACCGCTTCCAGATTTTCTTTCAGTTCATCGGCAACGGTGGTCTGTGGGGCACTTTCACTATCCTTTTTGTGGGCTTCCCGAATATCCCGGATAATGAGGTTGAGATCATCCAGCACCATGTGGCTGAAATATTCATCATCGCTGATATGGGCGGCTTGTAGCACTTTCAAATGGGGGTCATCTTCGCCGGGGCGATACCGTTCAATGATTTCATGCCGGACAGTGTCGACAAGTGCATTGAGGTTTTGAATCTGCATGGTGGCAATCCCGTCCACATAAATCTCAATATCTGCAAGAAACTTGATAAAATCTTTATGTGTGGCAAGCTCACAGAGCAGACGGTGAGACCGTTTCAAGTTTTGTGTAAATTCAAAAAACTGATATAAGATATGTCATTAGTTATTCTGGGCAGAGCCGATT
>NZ_CAXSLG010000016.1:0-13182 GCF_964238185.1 Lachnoclostridium sp. Marseille-P6806 | reverse complement strand
GCATACAATAATTCTCAGCTTTTGGCTACCTTAACCCACCGTCTAAAGCCAGTGGGATTGCGGTAGCCTTATTTCAATTGCGTGTGCAAATTCCTCTTCTGTATCAACAAAATGATATGGTTCGTACTCACCATAGGCAGAAGGTCTGCTAATCGTCACAAGCTGAATCTTTTCATATCCAACTTTGGCTTCAATACTTCTTTTGAATTCTGAAAGATGCTTCCCATGTGTTGTTCTTAAAGCAACACACCCAACATTATCGATGTTTCTGGCTATCAGATAACACATATTTTAAAGCCTCATTAAAATCCTGTTCTGTCTGATTTTTAGCATTTTCATACATTTTTCGCAACTGTAATCCTATGCTGTTTTTGTAATTCTTTTTATAAACATACTTATGAATCCAGTTGTTAAACTATCTATCATAATAAATATCATAGATACTCAAAATTTTACAGATAAACGAAACTCCAAAGAGCCGACAACATAATAAAAAGCACTTACTAGTAAGCTTGCAGCACCTCCTTCACCGACCTCGCAATGCAGCATTCGCAATCAGCTTCGCTTTTCCTCGATGTTTGGCTTTCGCCAAATAGAAATCTAAAATAGCAGGTCAGCCTGTGAGTAAACTCACTCTGCCTGCTATTTCTGCTTTCTGCTTGGACTCAATGCTCCAGCATATCTTCAATAAATATTCCATATCCTCTTGTGGGATCATTGACAAACACATGGGTCACCGCCCCCACCAGCTTATCATTCTGAATAATCGGACTCCCGCTCATGCCCTGCACGATTCCTCCGGTTATCCGAAGCAATGCCTCATCTGTTACCCGAAGCACAATACTTTTATTTTTCTGGATGGGATTATATTCCACTTTTTGAATCTCAATTTCATAATCCCGCAGCTTTCCGGAAACATCGCTTCGAATCCATGCGGGGCCCTTTTGAATATCCTGACGATATCCGATTTCCAGAGGTTTTCCGCGCAGCATCCCTTTCATTTTTTCATTGACTGTTCCAAAAATTCCGTCATCCGTATTGAAGCTAATCGTTCCCAGCTCTGTCCCAGGACCGTAATAGATTACACCGGCCATGACTCCCGGCTTTCCCACTGCTCCCTTTTCAATTCCGAGAATTTCCGTTTCATAAAGACTCCCATTTTCAATCTCTACTACCTTTCCTGTATCCATATCGCTGATGCCATGGCCCAGAGCCCCAAATTGCCCGTTTTCCTCTACATAGGTTATGGTACCGATTCCCTGGGTATCATCCCTCACCCAGGCTCCCAGCTTATACATTCCATCCTGAGTCTTTACCGGATTCATACGAATCTCCATATCTTTCCCCTCCCGCCTTACCCGCAGAAGGGCTTCGCTGTCTCCGATGGAGTTCAGACTGGTAATCAACGCTTCCTTGTCTGTAAGAGGCTGTCCGTTTATTGCCTCAATGTAATCGCCAGACTGCAAAAGCCCATAAGCAGGCTCCACCTCCTGGCCCTGGCTGTCTGTAAGCCGTCCCGTTCCCACTACCATAACGCCCTTTGACTTTAGATAAATTCCCACAGGAAGCCCGCAGGGAAGCGCATACCGGGAATCCACCACATCCACCTGAATATCTTTAAAATGAATGGCTCCAAACAGCTTCAGCCCTACCCGATAGCTTCCAAGCTTTTCCCCATACAGAGACAGAGGCTCTGCCCGGCTCAGGTGAACCTCACCGGAAGGAATATTGGAACGGTTTCCCAGAACTACCTCTTCACTTTCACTTTGAAGCGTTACGTCAAAGGGAAGATCTAGGCGGAATTCTTCCTGCTCCCGTGCTACAATGCTCAGCTGCTCTGGAATCTGCCGCTCCATATAGTACCAGATAAAACCAGCTGTAAATACCAGACTAATCCAGAAGGTCCAGACCAGGTATCTACGGAATCTCTGTTTTCCAGTCATTTCACATACCTCCTCAGCGTACTTTGGAGCTCCTTTTGTTCTTCCCTGTTTTCGTCAGGTTTACAGGAACAGAAAAAGGAGCCTTTTTAAAGCTCCTTCTTAGTATGTGAGAGTTTCTGAAAAACACTCTGTCATTTTTTAGCTGTCATTTTTAACCGTTCATTTTGACTGAATTTTTGATTGGAAGCCGGCGCTGTTCTTCCATCTCAGCTTTCTTCCCTCTTTTTCAGCGCAAGCCTGGTCTGACTGGCCAGCTCCTTCATCTCTCTGGCATTTTGGAGAACAGCCTCTGTAATCTCCACACCGCCAAGCAGTCTTGCCAGCTCCTTGACCGTCTCCTCCTCCCTCAGACGGCGAATCTCCGTTTTTGTTTTTCCGCCCTCTGTTGACTTAGCAATCTCGAAATGGCAGTCTGCCATGGCTGCAATCTGAGGAAGATGGGTAATACAGATAACCTGATGGGTTCTGGAAATAATAGCCAGCTTTTCTGATACCTTCTGGGCTGTCCTTCCGCTGATTCCTGTATCAATTTCATCAAAAATCAAAGTAGGAATCTCATCACTGTCTGCAAGCACTGTTTTAATAGCAAGCATAATACGGGACAACTCTCCTCCGGAGGCCACCATGCCAAGAGAGCGGCAAGGCTCTCCCGGATTGGTAGAAATCACAAATTCTGCCTCATCAAAACCATTGGCTGTATAATGATCCATACGTCTGAATTCCATATCAAACTGGACATCCAGAAAATTCAGATCGATCAGTCCGTCGCGAATTCGAGCCGTTAAAGAAACTGCAGCCTTCCGGCGAAGTTCAGACAGCTGTCCGCAAAAAATCTCCAGCTGCTCCTGCGCCTTCTCATATTCCCGCTGCGTCTCCCTGCGATATTCATCAAAATTAGCCAGCTGATCCAGCCGTGTCTTTTTCTCCTCCAGGGAAACGAAAATCTGTTCAATGGTGTTGCCATATTTTGCCTGGAGATTGTGAATCAAATCCAGGCGCTTTTCCGTCTCTGCCAACTGCTCCTCGTCAAAGCTTACCTCTTCCATATATGCAGCAATGGCGTGGCGGGCATCTGACAGAATAGACTCCGCATCGTAAAGCTGATCCTCAATGGCCTTCAGGGCTTCATCAAAAGCCACCACCTGCCCCAGCTGACGAATGGCCTGTCCCAGCCCCTCTGTCTCCACCGCATTGTAAGCAGAGGAAAGACTTTCCAGAATTCTTCTTCCATTAGAAAACCTGCGGTACTGTTCCGCCAGAAGCTCCTCTTCCCCCTCCTTCAAGGCTGCATTTTCAATCTCATCTACCTCAAACTGCAGAAAATCCGTCTCTCGCCTTCTGCTTTCTTCATCTGAATTCATTTCCTCCAGCTGTTCCTGCAAAAGCCTGTACCGGCGATAGCAACTTTCTATTTTTTCTTTTACAGGCAGGATTTCTGCTTTTCCATAAGCGTCAAGAATCTCCAGATGCTTGGAACCATGAAGCAAAGACTGATGCTCGTGCTGACCATGGATATCAATTAAAAGTCCCGTCACCTGCCTCAGCTTTGCGGCAGTTACCGTCTCATCGTTAATTTTGCTGACACTTCGGGCCGGAAGCAGCTTTCTGGAAATAATCAGAAGCCCATCCTCATCAGGAAAAACATCCATTGCTTCCAGAGCTGCCCGCTTTTCCTCTGTTACAGAGAAAACCAGCTCCACATAGGCATACTCTGCTCCGCTCCGGATAATCTCCCGCGGAGCCTTTTGTCCAAGCGCCAGACTGACCGAGCCAATAATAATGGATTTTCCTGCTCCTGTCTCACCTGTCAGGATCTCCAGACCGTCGCCAAATTCCACATCCGCCCGCTCAATCAGCGCAAGATTCCTTACATGTAATTCCAGCAGCATGACCGCGCCCTCCTGTCCTATATGAGTTTTCTGATTTTTTCCATAACCAGAATGGTGTCGTCCAGGCTCCGCACGGCGCACAAAATGGTGTCATCACCGGCAATACAGCCGACAATTTCATGAAAATGAATGGCATCCAGAGCTGCTGCAACCGCCATGGCCATTCCAGATACCGTTTTAATAACCAGAATATTCTGAGCCATGTCCATAGATACAAAGCCGTCACGAAGAATCCGAATATATTTATCGCTGAGCGTCTCCTGGGTCTGCATTACCATATACCGCTGCCGACCGTTTTCGCCGGATGCCTTCGTCAGCTTCAGCTCCCGGATATCCCGGGAAATGGTTGCCTGAGTCACCTGATAGCCCTCCTCCTTCAGATGCTCTGCCAGCTCCTCCTGTGTCTCTATCTCATATTTCCCAATCAGTTCTACAATCTTGCTGTGTCGCTCCAGTTTCATTTTTCTCCTCCATTCCTGCCGTGTGTTCTTTTTCCCGGACTTCAGATACGAGCCATTTTCTTTCTCAGATTTTCCAAAAACGGGGCATTGCCCAGCTGAATCAAAGAGGTGTATTTTCCGGAACGGCGGATTTCCACTGCATCGCCTGGTTCCAGAGCCAGCACCTGATCTCCGTCAAATACTGCCGACTGAGGTTTTCTTTCCACATCCAGAGGCTGAATCGTTATCACATCCTCTGCAGACAGCACAATACTTCTGGAATTCAGAGAATGGGAACAGATCGGTGTCAGCACCATCAGTTCTGCTCCCGGAGCCACAATCGGACCGCCGGCTGAAAGATTATAAGCCGTTGATCCTGTAGGCGTTGCTGCAATAATTCCATCTGCCATATATTCATTGATGCATACGCCATTTAAATACACCTGAAAGTTCAAAACCTGCAGCACATCTCTTCGTGTCAGAACGATATCATTCAGAGCAATTCCTCTCATCCGGCACGAATCCGTTCCGTTTCCTTTTTTTACAATCCGCCCTTCCAGCATCATTCGTTTTTCCAGTGTATAACGATCCTCAAGTAAGGCATCCAGAAAAGGGAAGAGTCCCTCTTCTCCGGAAACCTGGGTCAGATAGCCGAGATGCCCCATATTGATCCCCGCCAGGGGAAGCTGCAGCTCCACCAGATCTCTGGCTGCCTGAATCAGGGTTCCATCTCCTCCCAGGGTAATCACACACTGGGTATCCTCCGGAATATTGCTGATACTGGTATAACCGCCACCCGTTCCTGCTTCCGCTATTTCCCGTGTTTGCTTCTGATGGCTGCCTGTACAGCTGGCGCCGCGGCTCTGAAGGTATTCTGCAATTTCCCGCGCCAGCTGTCCTGTTCTCTCCTTCTGGGAATTGGCTATCAGATAAAAATGCTTCATTGCTTCCCCCTTATGCCTGCAGGCTTCTGTGGGCTTCCTCTACCACTGCCTTCTCGTCAATCTCATAATCCGGATACAGACTGCCCTCCGGATGATTCTGCAGGTAAAGAAGATACTCAATATTGCCCTCTGGTCCCTTAATCGGAGAAAATTCCAGATTCAGAATCTCAAATCCAATGCTTACGGCAAATTCCATTACCTTTTCGATAACCTCCAGATGAGTGCTCTTTTCCCGCACAACACCTTTCTTCCCCACCTTTTCCCGTCCTGCTTCAAACTGAGGCTTAATCAGACATACAATCTGTCCGTCCTCAGTCAGAAGAGCCTTTACCGGTCCCAGAACCTTTGTCAGGGAAATAAAAGACACATCAATCGAAGAAAACTGAATCCGATCTTCGATATCCGCCGGTGTTACATAACGGATATTCGTCTTTTCCATACAGACAACCCGGGGATCGTTGCGCAGCTTCCAATCCAGCTGTCCATGTCCCACATCCACAGCATATACCTTTACTGCGCCGTTCTGAAGCATGCAGTCCGTAAATCCGCCGGTGGAGGAGCCCACATCCATACATACCTTGCCCTCCAGCTCTACGCCAAAATGAGTCATGGCCTTTTCCAGCTTCAGTCCGCCTCTGCTTACATATTTTAGAGTGGCTCCCCGCACCTCAACCTGTGCCGTTTCCTCAAACATGGAGCCTGCCTTATCTTCCTTCTGTCCGTCAACATAGACGATTCCTGACATAATAATCGCCTTTGCTTTTTCCCGTGATGCCGCCAGCCCACGGCTGACCAGCATCATATCCAGTCTTTCTTTCATTCCTGTTCCTCTCTGTCCCTTACCTGTTGTCAGAAGCCCTGAAGCTGCCTGCCAAAGGCAGATATGTAGCCCGCATTGCCTTTATAATCGAATCGCTGTCTATCCCCAGCGTCTCCCGGAGAACGGAAACATTGCCGTGCTCCACATAAGCATCCGGAAGTCCCACAGTCAGAACCTTTACATTCGGATGCCGTTCCTGAACCCATGCCTTCACAGCAATCCCATAGCCGCCCTGAAGAACATTTTCCTCCAGCACAACCAGAAAGGAATGAGTGGAAGCCAGCTTCTCCACCAGTCTGTAATCAACAGGCTTGATAAACCGCCCATTAGCAAGAGTACATGAAAACCCCTCCGCCTGCAGCTTATCCCGGATATGCTCTGCTGTGCTGACCATGCTTCCCACCGCCAGCAGGGCAATTTCCTGTCCTTCAAACAAAATTTCGCCTTTTCCGTATTCAACAGGACTGTCAAATTCCTTCAGCCCCCGGTAAGCCTGTCCTCTGGGGTAACGGATGGCTATGGGTCCCTCGTGTTCATTCAGCGCGTAATCCAGTTCCCTGCGAAGCTCCCACAGATTCTTTGGGGCCATGACCGTCATATTAGGAATACAGGTCAAATAGGACAGATCAAAAATACCCTGATGGGTTTCTCCGTCGCTGCCCACCAATCCCGCCCGATCCAGGGCAAATACTACGGAAAGATTCTGAATGCACACATCATGGAGAATCTGATCAAAGCCTCTCTGCAAAAACGACGAGTACACGGCAACCACTGGCTTCATGCCTGCCGCCGCCATGCCTGCCGCCGAAGTCACTGCATGCTGCTCTGCAATTCCCACATCAAAGAAACGGTCCGGAAACTGCTTTTTAAATGGCTTTAATCCCGTTCCGTCCGGCATCGCTGCTGTGACAGCCACAATCTTCGGATTCTTCGCCGCCTGGATACAAAGCTCTTTGGAAAATACATCTGTATAGCTGGGATATTCTTTTTTCTTTAATACGGTTCCTGTAGCTGCATCAAAAGGCTCGATTCCGTGGAACCGGGCCGGATTTTTTTCTGCCGGGGCATATCCCTTGCCCTTTTTTGTAATCACATGAACCAGAACTGCATGATTCATATTTCTGGCTTCCCGGAAAACCTTCACCAGCTCCTTCACATTATGTCCGTCCACCGGCCCCAGATATGTGACTCCCATATTTTCAAACAGCATTCCAGGAATCACCAGCTGCTTAATACTGTTTTTTGTACGGCTGATCTTATCTACCAGACTTTCTCCCACTACAGGAATCCTGGAAAGAGACTCTGACACCCGCCGTTTCAGATTATTGTATTTTACATTAGAACGGATCCCGCTTAAATACCGGGACATTCCGCCCACATTTTCAGAAATAGACATATTATTGTCATTCAGAACAATAATAAAATTTTTTTTCATATGAGCGGCATTATTCAGCGCCTCATAGGCCATACCGCCTGTCAGAGCTCCGTCTCCAATGACTGACACAACTGCATAATCATCACCCATCAGATCCCGTCCCTGAGCCATACCCAGACCAGCGGAGATAGAGGTGGAGCTGTGTCCAGTATCAAAGGCATCATAGGGACTTTCCTTCCGTTTGGGAAATCCACTTAATCCGCCGTACTGACGCAGATCGGAAAACATTTCCCGCCTTCCACTTAAAATCTTATGGGTATAGGACTGATGCCCTACATCCCAGATCACCTTGTCCTTCGGCAGATCAAAGGCCAGATAAAGGGCAATCGTCAGCTCTACCACGCCCAGATTTGATGCCAGATGACCTCCTGTTACGCTGATTTTATCAATCAGGAACTGACGGATCTCCGAAGCCAGAACCGTGATTTCCTCTGCGCTCAGGCTTTTTACATCCCATGGTCCCTCAATATGTTCTAAAATCATGGTTTTTACCCTCTGTTCTTTCTGTTACCGGATCAGTTTTCCCGGTTTATCAGCATATAAATCAAATTCTCAAGAAATGGATTGCTGCCTGGAATTTCGTGAAGCAGGGAAACTGCTCTTTCTGAAATCTCCGCCACATCGCTTCTTGCCTGGTCAATGCCTTTCAGAGTCACATAAGTAGTCTTATGATTTTTTTCATCACTTAATACCGGCTTACCCAGCTGCTCCTCTGTGCTTGTCACATCAAGAATGTCGTCCTGAATCTGAAACGCCAGTCCGATAGCCGATGCCATCTCCTCTACCTTTTTTAACTGTTTTTCTTCTGCGCCTGCAAGCACTGCCCCAATCATCATGGATGCCTCCAGAAGAGCCCCTGTCTTCAAACGGTAAATAAAATCCAGCTTTTCCTCCGGAATGGGCTTGTCTGTCAGCTCCACATCTACAACCTGACCGCCAATCATTCCGTAAATGCCTGTTTTTTCCGCCAGAAGCCCTATCGCGCGTCCTACCCGCTCCCCATGCTCTGTCATGGCAAATGCTTTAGCCGCCGTTTCCACAGCATAAATCAGCAGTGCATCTCCTGCCAGAACTGCCATGTCATATCCGAATTTCACCCAGGCTGTCGGCATTCCTCTTCGAAGCTGATCATTGTCCATGCAGGGAAGATCATCATGGATCAGAGATGAGGTGTGAATCATCTCGATTGCTGCCATAAAGGGCTCAATCTCTTCCCCCTTGCCTCCAAAAAGCCGGTAGGTTTCCTGCATCAGCATGGGGCGAAGCCGTTTGCCTCCGGCCCTGACGCTGTAGTTCATGGCCTCCAGTACGGTTTTCTGATATCCTGATTCCTCTGGCAGAAACTTTTCCACAATCTGCTCAACTTCTCTGGTTCTATGCATTAGTTCTTCACGCATCTCCATCCGCTTCCTCGCCTCCCTGCAGAATCATCATCTGTTTTTCTACTTTATCTATCTTATCGCTGCAGGCCTTTACCAGCTTCATCCCGGCCTCGTAGCAGGCAAAGGATTCCTCCAGAGAGGTGTCTGAAGCCTCCAGCTTTTCCAGAAGCTCGTCCAGCTGGGCAAAGGTCTCTTCAATGGACTGATCCTGTTTTCTCTCACTCATGGTTTATTTCCTCCCGCTCAGTTACCCGGGCCTTCAAGCGTCCGTCTGTAATTCGGATCGTGATCAAATCTCCCGGATTCACATCCGCTGCATGTTCAATCCTGCGGCTGTTCTCATCTGTAAGGAAGCCAAAGCCGCGGCTAATCTTCTCCAGAGGAGAAAGCCCGTGAAGACGTCCTCCAGCCAGAGCCAGCCTGTGCTTTGCCATTGTAAGCTTCCGCTTCATGGCCTCCTCCATCTGATCCTGCAGCTCCGCAAGCCTCTGCCTCTGCTGCCGCAGCGTACTCATGGGATCATGGAGCTGAAGCCGCAGGCGATACTGATCTTCCTGAAACCGGCGGCGCTCCACCTGGCGTCCCATCGCCCGCCGCAAAGCCGCATTGTAGGCAAGCAGCTGCTCTTCAAACTGTCTGTAGTCAAATACAGCCAGCTCTGCCGCCGCCGAGGGAGTCGGAGCCCGCAGATCCGCCACATAATCGGCAATGGTTACATCTGTTTCGTGACCTACCGCAGAAATCACCGGCGTCCTGCAGTTAAAAATCGCCCGTGCCACCGGTTCTTCATTAAAGGCCCACAGATCCTCAATGGATCCGCCGCCCCGGCCAACAATCAGCACATCCAGTCCCATCTCATCCAGTGTCTGTATTCCACGGACAATACTGGCTGCAGCCCCGGCCCCCTGAACCAGAGCCGGATACAGAATAAGCTGAACGTAAGGATTCCTTCTGGCTGTAATATTCATAATATCCCGAATGGCCGCCCCGGTACTGGCTGTCACTACTCCCACAGTCCGGGCATAGCGGGGAATCGGCTGCTTATACTCCGGGGCAAACATCCCCATTTCTTCCAGCTGATCTCTCAGTTTCTGAAACCGCAGAAACAAATCTCCCTGGCCATCCTGTTCAATTTTCCTTGCATACAGCTGGTATTTACCATCCCGCTCATAAACATCCACCGTTCCGGTTACTACAACCTGCTGTCCTTCCTGCAACTGAAAAGAGAGACCCCTGCGCTGTCCGGCAAACATCACCGCAGCTAGGGTCCCGGTTTTATCTTTCAATGTAAAATAAATATGCCCGGACGTATGGTACTTGCAGTTGGATACCTCGCCCCGCACAGAAATCCGGCTCAGGGCGAAATCCTGGGCAAACATATTCTTGATATAAGAATTCACCTGTGAAACCGAATAAATTCCTGCCATATTACTCTGCAGTCACCAGCTTTGCCAGTACTCCGTTAATAAATGCTGCCGAGTCCCGGCCGCCAAATTTTTTGGCCAGATCTACTGCTTCGTTAATTGCCACCTTTTCCGGCACCTGATCGTCATACTTCATCTCATACAGTGCCTGACGCAGAATGGTCAGCTCCACCCGTCCCATTCTTCTTGTTTTCCATCCGTAAGCAACCTGGTTAATCTGATCATCCAGCTCGTCACGCTTTGCCGCAATGGCCTCCACACGTTCAATCAGGAAGCTGCGCTCCTTTTCCTGCATCTCAACCCGGTGAATAATCTCTGTCTCACCTTCTGCAGTAATATCATCCTCATCCGGAGAGTCGAAATACTGACGAGTCTGTTGTTCAACCTCCTGGGCAGGGTAAAATTCTGCTGCAAACAGCATTTTAAAGCAATGCTCCCGCATCTTACTTCTTGTCATCTGAATATCCTCCTGGCATGGAACCGGCTCCATGCCGATTTCCTCTGTTCTGTCCTGTATTTTTCCTATGTTGCTTCTGTATCGGAAGAACACAGCTTTGCATTATCATATCACATTTTTTTCTGTTTCACAATGACTGGATTGAAAATCCAGTATCTGCTCTGTATAACTTTTCTCCATTTCGGGTATTCTCTTCCTGACAGATATTTTAACAAACGGAGGTTTTTTATGTGGGGAATTGTCATTGCACTTGTATCCGGCGCTCTGATGAGCTTACAGGGGATTTTTAATACAGAAGTTACCAAACAGACCAGTATCTGGGTATCTGCCGGATGGGTACAGTTTACTGCTCTGATTACCTGCATTCTGTTCTGGTTTTTTTCTGATCGAAGCTCTGCCGCCATCCTCCTTCAGGTTCGCCCCTGGTACATGCTGACCGGCGGTCTGATGGGCGCGTTTATTACGTTTACCGTCATCCGGAGTATGGACGGCCTCGGTCCTGCACAGGCTACCTTGTTCATTGTAGTTACTCAAATCCTGGTTTCCTATGGAATTGAGCTTCTGGGACTCTTCGGCGTAGAAAAAGCTGCCTTTGAATGGAAAAAACTGATTGGCGCTCTCATTGCCATTGCCGGAATTATTGTTTTTCGATGGGAAAAGTAACCAATACAACGTTGAAAACCTCCTCTTCCTGAGCTATAATCTCAGGGAATGGAGGTTTTAGTATGACAAATGATATGACAAGAGGACGGATTCTGCCGCAGCTGATCAGCTTTACCATTCCTCTGGTTTTAGGCAACCTGTTTCAGCTGACCTACAATGCAGCCGATTCCATGATTGTGGGAAGGTATCTGGGCGGTCAGGCTTTGGCTGCTGTAGGAACTGCCGGGCCTATTATGAATCTGGCCATTCTTTTTATCAGCGGAATGTGCATGGGAGCCGGAATTTTGATGAGCACCCAGTATGGAGCAAAACAGCAGGATGTACTGGAACGGCAGATCAGCACCACGCTTTTAAGCGGACTGGTCTTTTCCTTTTTTGTCACCCTTTCCATGATGGTTCTGGCAAAGCCTGTTTTAACTCTGATCCGTGTGCCGGAAGAGATTCTTGACAGCGCTTGCGGATACCTGCGGATCATTTTTACCGGATTTCTTTTTACCTTTGCCTACAATTTCTTTTCCAGTACCCTGCGGGCCCTGGGAGACAGCAAGGCTTCTCTGTATTTTCTTGTTATAAGCTCTGTTTTTAACATTGCAGGGGATTTGCTCTTTGTAGCAGTTTTCCGGTGGGGTGTCAACGGCAGCGCTCTGGCAACCGTTTTAAGCCAGATGATCTGCTGTCTCTGCTGTATGATTTATATCCAGAAAAAAGTACCTCTTCTGCGCCTGGGAAAACGCTGGCTTATTTTTGATAAATGCCTCTTATCCCGCACCTTTTCCTTTGGCATTACCAGCGCCCTTCAGCTCATGTGTGTCCAGCTTGGCAAGGTCTGTGTCCAGTCTATGGTAAATATGCAGGGGATTGCTTTTATGGCTGCCTTTACTGCAGTCAACCGGGTCGATGATTTTGCCCTGACGCCGCAGCAGAATATTGCCCATGCAGCCACTACCTTCATGGCTCAGAATAAGGGAGCCGGACAGGAAAAACGCATGAAGCAGGGATTTTTCTGCGGCGTTCTGGTGGAGCTTTGCTACACTGCGGCTGTAGGGAGCTGTGTGTTCCTGTTTGCAGAGCCTATTATGAAGCTGTTTCTTCCTGAAGAATCAGCAGAAGTCATTGTACTTGGCGTCACCTATCTGCATCTGATTTCCTTTCTCTATCTTTTATCCGGATCTGGCAATATTGTTCAGGGATTTTTCCGGGGAATCGGTGATTTGAAGGTTACTCTGATTAGCTCTCTTCTGAACATTTCTGTTCGAGTGATTGCAGTTTTCTTTATGCTTCAGGTATCAAACGGAGGCTTTGGATGTCTGGCCTGGGCCTGTTGTTTTGGATGGATCTCCATGAATCTTCTGGAGATTCCGCTGCTTATCAAAAAAATACGGAGTATGAAATAGCTCCATGCAATATAACCTATAATCCTTCTACCTAAAAAATCCTGTGGAAACCAGATATGGATTTCCTACAGGGAGTATCCCAAAGTTTGTGTAAACCTTCAAACTGATGTAAGATAGACTTACCAGTTTGGAGGTTTATTTTATGGCAAGAAAAAAGGATACCCCACAAAAAGCAGCTCTTCGGGAAATGATGGGCAACTACCTGAAAGAGAACAATGTAACGGTCAAGGATGGAACGGATGTCAATTCCATTATGCGGGATATGATGTCCATCATCCTGGAAGGTGCCCTGGATCAGGAAATGGATGAGGAACTGGATGAGGAACTGGGATATTCCAAGTATGATTATCGGAACAAGGAAACAGATAATTCCAGAAATGGCCATTCCCAG
>NZ_CAXSLG010000015.1:0-13333 GCF_964238185.1 Lachnoclostridium sp. Marseille-P6806 | reverse complement strand
GTTGCCGCCGTTTTCAGCGGCGAGTTATATAATATCAAACCTTCCAACAAATGTCAACAACTTTTTTCAACTTTTTTTAAATGTATTTCGGGCTTTCAAGGCATACAGGATACACAGATACTGCTTTTTCGTCTGCTGTGTAAACTGATTATTCTGACTCAAACACTGCCCTTTGGCAGTTCCTATGCCTTGAAAATCCCCATTTACCATTTTCATTGAAAATCAGACAGAAGTTCCCCGTTTTTATACAGGTCTTCCTTAGATAAGAGATTCCGGCAGATAGAATGATGCCGGAGAAAAAACGCCTTCCTTGCCATAATACTGCTTCTTAAAACAAATCCGTCACAAAACCACTCGGACTGGCTTCATGTTTTTGAATCAGACCTGCACATCCTAGCATAAGAGTTCTCTCTCTTCAATACTTTTTCCAAATTATACCGTTTTCATACCGTTTTGCCCTATTTTTCTGCATTTTTTTGTTTCATAAAAGTAGGCTCTTGCCGCCTCCAGCACCTGCTTTTTTCTGCTGGCACTGATAGGCACCCTGTCTCCATTCCGAAGAATTGCCTCATTTCCACTCAGCATCTCCAAATACTTCATATGAATCAGATAAGAATAATGAGTCCGCAGCACCGGCATTTCCCTCAGATACTCTTCCTCTTCCTGCATGCATTTCCCTATCGGGTATGTTCGGTTATGCGTATGTACATAAATATTCCGTTCTTCCAGATGAATATAATAAATATCCCGTTCATACAGATGAATCAGCTTTCCCTTAAATTCCCACACATATTCCTTCTCTTTTTTCACGTTTCTACGCCCCCTGTTTTTTTCTATATCATCCGTGTTTCTCGTCAGATTATCCTACACAATAATCATCACTCCAGATCACAATTGACCTGTCAGTTTCCCTGACAGGTCAATTATATTAACGCAGTATTTGTTATTTTATAACAGGTTTTGTCAGAAAGTGACGGAATTTTGCTGGACTCCACTCCCCTCTATCTGTACATCTGGTGAATCGTCAACGCCAGAAGAATTCCCAGTACGGCTCCTGCAAAAACCTGAAGGGGCGTATGTCCCACTAACTCCTTTAAACGTATCTGAAAATGCTCGTCATCCAAACGGAAAAAATCCTGATCCATAATCAGATTCAGCAGCTTTGCCTGTTTTCCCGTTTCCTGACGGACACCAATCGCATCATACATGACCACAGCTGCCAGCACAAAGCAAATAGCAAACTCAAAGGACTCTATTCCATAACAGACAGCCGCAGACGTTGTCAGTGCACATACCGTTGATGAATGGGAACTGGGCATACCTCCGGAACCAACCAGACGCTCCGCGGAAAAGCTTCTATTCAGAGCAAAATCAAAAATTGTTTTCAGAAACTGCGCCACCGTCCATCCCACCAGCGCACTAATCAGAACCTCATTACTCAGCAGTTTATCCCACAAGCTCATGCATTCTTCGCCTCTTTTTAATAACCAATCAGCCAGTCATACAGCTCCTGATACTTCTTCGCAGAGGTATTCCAGGAGAAATCTGCAGCCATAGCCCGATCAATAATCTTGTTCCACTCGCGTTTCTTATTATAGTAAATATACTTGGCATAATTTATTGTATCCAGCATCTCATGAGCATTGTAATTTGCAAATGAGAATCCAGTACCCTTGCCCTCGTACTCGTTGTAAGGCTCTACCGTATCCTTCAGACCACCTGTCTCGCGGACAATCGGAACTGTACCATAACGAAGTGCCATCAGCTGGCTCAGGCCGCACGGCTCAAACAGAGACGGCATCAGGAATGCGTCACAGCCTGCATAAATCTTATGAGACAGCTCATTAGAATAATAGATCTGGGCAGATACCCGATCGTGGTACTTCCAGTCATAGTGGCGGAACATGTTTTCATACTGCTCATCACCAGTTCCCAAAACAACCAGCTGGATATCATCTGTACAGAGCTCGTCCATCACTGCCTGAATCAGATCCAGTCCCTTCTGATCTGTCAGACGGGAAACAATTCCTACCATGAATTTCTTATCATCCACCGGCAGTCCCAGCTGCTCCTGAAGCGCTCTCTTATTTTTCACCTTTTCCTTACGGAAGGTTCTGGCATCATAGGTCTGGGCAATCATAGTATCCGTAGCCGGATTGAATTCATTGTAATCAATTCCGTTGACAATACCACGGAGGCTGTTGGTTCTTGCCCGCATCAGACCATCCAGGCCCTCTCCATAAAACGGCATCTTAATCTCTTCTGCATAGGTCTGGCTTACAGTAGTCACTGCATCTGCAAATACAATGCCGCCTTTTAACATATTGCCATCCTTGTAAGCCTCCAGCTTGTCCGGAGTGAAATAATAATCCGGCAGCATGGAAAACCTCTGAATGGTCTTAACATCCCATACACCCTGGAATTTCAGGTTGTGGATGGTCATAACCGATTTCATATTGGAAAAGAACTCTCCACCCCGGAATCTGTCTTTTAAGTAAACCGGAATCAGACCGGTCTGCCAATCGTGGCAGTGAACTACATCCGGCTTAAAGCCGATCACAGGCAGAGCTGACAACGCCGCATTGCAGAAGAAGGAGAACTTCTCCAGATCGTAATACCAGTCACCGTAGGGCTTTGCTCCATTAAAATAAGCTTCATTATCAATAAAATAAAAGGTAATTCCATCATACACGTACTGCATAATGCCTACATAACGGCTCTGTCCAAGATAGTCCATGTAAAAATGATTCACATAGGTCATCTCATTGCGCCATTTTTCACTGATACACAGATACTTGGGAATCATTACCCTTACATCAAAATACTGTTTGTCAAAACACTTAGGAAGCGATCCCGCTACATCGGCCAATCCGCCCGTTTTAATAAAAGGTACAGCCTCAGATGCTACAAACAAAATATTTTTCATCTACAAACCCCTCCTATAATATCAGCCCGTCCCTGCAGACTCTCATTACTGTATAGTATACAATATTTAGGCAGATTTAGGAAGTATATTCTGAGAAAAATCAGAACCTTTCTAGATTCTTTTGTAATCCAGTCGTATTTTATCCGCAATCAGAGCAATAAATTCAGAATTTGTTGGTTTTCCCTTTCCATTGCTGACAGTATATCCGAAAATATCATGAATCGTATCCAATCTTCCACGGCTCCAGGCCACCTCAATCGCATGACGAATCGCCCGTTCCACACGACTGGATGTTGTATTGTGCCGCTTAGCTATTGCAGGATACAGAACCTTAGTTACAGAAATCAGCATCTCCTCTTCCTCTACTGATATTTCAATGGCGTCCCGCAGATACTGATAGCCTTTAATGTGAGCGGGAATTCCTATTTCGTGGAGCAGTCTGGTCACATCATGCTCTAAATTCTTCCTCATGTACTCTTCCTTATCCACATACGGATTTACCTGCTTTAATTCTCCTCCCAGCAGAGAACCGCCCTCGCCGCATACCCTCCGAATCTTATCCATCACCACTTCTCTGTTAAAGGGCTTCATAATATAATAACTGGCTCCCATCTGGAAGGCATCCGATGCAACCTGCTCACTTCCAGCTGCTGTCACCATAATAAAAGACGGCATCGGTTTTCCGGCCCGTTCTTTTTTCACCCGTTCCATCACAGAAATCCCGTCCAGTTTCGGCATAATCACATCCATCAGCACCAGATCCGGATTGGTTTTCATAATCATTTCATAGGCATCCTCTCCATTGTCTGCTTTTGCTACCACACGAAATCCATTCTCCTGTTCCAGCATATCATTCAGCAGATTCATCATCTGCGGATTATCCTCTGCAATCGCCACATGTAATTCATTCAATGCAAAATCCTCCTGTTTCCTTGTTATAATTTGTATTATAGCCGCTTAGTTTGTCCCCTGGCAATGAATTTCCATCGCCAAGTTTCGTCAAGAACCGCAACTATATATAACGAAGAACAGGAGGATTTGTAACAGCCTCTTATTTTTTTATTTTATTTCACAATCCATGCAATGAATAACTGCAGGAATCAACGGTTTCTCACACCGTTCAGTCAGATACTTCTGAAGGTTTTCTGTATCCAGCTGATTCTTTCCGTATACATCCAGCGTCAGAACCATAGTATTTCCTGCGCCGTATGCCACATAGGCTTCCGCCCGCTCCACACCTGGATACTGACATGCTGTATCCTCCAGTCGATACAAATCCAGGAAGTGACGTCCAGTCAGGCTTTCTGTCATAATAATTCTTCCGCCCTGCTCCAGCATATGAATGGAACCGTCAGGCAGAATTCGGGCCGTACATGAGGTCTGGTAAAGAACACCCGGGCCGTAAGGATTGGTAATCTGATCCACACAGTCTGCCGGCTTATGATCCATAATATACAGAGTTCCCCATCCACCAAATGGTTTCTTTCTGCAGTTTTCATCCAGTACATAAGCCTTTACCATCGTTTCTGCTGATACATCCGTAATCAGACGGCTTCCTGCCTCCCAGTTGATGGTTCCCGCTTCTACAAAGTAGTGCTTGGGGAAGAGCTCTTCCGGCAGGTAGCGTTTCAAACGTCTTGCAAAATGCTCATCCATCATAGCCTCTGCCACACATTCTACAGCCGTCATAAATACCTGCAGCTGCTGTCTATCAAACCGGTTTTCCCAGTAGCGCAGCTCATAATAATATCCCTTGTCATCAGAAAATACCTGCAGATGGAAGGGCAGGGAATCCAGCTGGATTCTCTGGCGCTCTGCCGGATAACCGCCGATAGTATTGATATTTAAAATATCTCCCTGATACTGGAAGAACATCTCGTCTGCATGAAGATTGGACATATAGCACCGCATGGTCTCCATAATCTGACGGCCAGAGCGCTTAAGCATCTCTGCCACAGTTTCCTCTTTATTTTCCGTATACCGGAAATAATAGGTTCTGAACAGAGGACCTGCCAGACGGTTCCAGCGGCTGTCTGTTCTTCCGCTGTGAATGGATGTGCTGACCGTATCCTTTTCATTAGAGAATAAACTGATACAGTAGTTGTATGCCGTCAAAAATACTACATTTTCTGATACTCCATTCTCATGGCAGAACGCAGTCAGTTTTTTCCGGTTAATCTTCTCGAACCGATTCCGCAAAGCTGCATTGATACCAAAGTCAAGCCCTCTGTGTTCCTTCTTTGTCAGAATGCTTCTGCGGATTTTCAGATCCTTCATCTGTTCTGTGAAATACCGGATATTCTCTTCTCTTCCGCCTTCCTCATCCCGCTTTTTCTCATCCAGAATATACTCATAATAGGTGTACTCTGACGGAACTGCCGCTTTTCCTGCATAGAGTGCATTGATATCCTCAAACAGCACATTCATCGTCATACCGTCTCCCATAATATGGGCAACATCCATGAAGAAATATTTTTCTGTCTCTGTCTGATACAGTGCAATATGATAGAGCGGCTCTCCCGGTCCGTAGGTATAGGGGCGCAGAAGTCCGTTTTTCTCCTCCTCCCACTGAGCATCCGTCAGGTGATGAATAGGAATATTTACCTCTTTCCAGTCATCACGGAAGTTCATATAGGCGCCTGTCTCCTGATCAAACTGAATCACATCCTTCAGCTCAGGATGCAGCTCAAACACCTGCTCCACAGAACGTTTCAGCAGACGCAGATCTACCCGGGGATCCAGACGATAGAAGAAGGGCAGATTGGCCGTTGTGTTGCCCCGCATTACATAGGCAAAGAACATCTGCACACCAGTCAGCGGATACTTGGTTCTCCAGGAATAGTCGGTACGTCCCTGTCCTTCTTTTTCCTTTGCCACTGCTTCCAGCTTCAGAATCGATGCATGGCTCATCAGCTCATCCAGAGTAATGGAAATCTTCAAATCATTGTAAAGATCCGTCAGCAGAAGCACACTGCCCATGGAGTCCAGTCCAGCCTCGTAAAGCTCTGTATCAATGCCAAAACGGCTGTGTCCCAGCACATTTGATACACAGGTATAAAGCTTCTCCTGAAGTTCATTTTCCGGACGGCGAACCTGCGCCTCCTGCTCCTTCTCCTCTTTCTTCTTTGTAAAATACTGATTCCGGATAATCTTCTTAGAAGAGGTTTTTGCAAACGGAACCGCTCGTATCCGACACTGCATAATCCGTTTGTAGGACGGAAGCTTCTGGTTATGTTTTTTGATAATTTCCTGAACCGTTCCTTCAATATCGCTGATGTTGGCAGCCTCTGCATATTTAAAATTCGGATAAACCTCCGCGCAGATCGCATCATCCTCACCAAAGACCAGAATATCCTCAATCAGGCGTTCATCCTCAAACAAATTCTCCAGCTGCTCTGGAGCCACATTTTCTCCGTTGCTCAAAATAATCAGGTTCTTTTTCCGGCCGGTCAAATAAAGGAATCCTTCTTCGTCCAGATATCCGATATCTCCGGTGCAAAGCCAGCCATCCTCTGTGATTGCCTCTGCTGTCTTATCCGGCTCCTTGTAATATCCCATCATAACAGACGGGCTCTTTACCTGGATCTCTTCGTCCACAATTCTCACCTGACAGCCCTCTACTAATTTTCCCACACTGGCCACCTTATCCGGGCGGTTCCAGTCAGGGGAAGAAATCTTTGGAGAGCACTCAGACATACCGTATCCCTGAGCAATGGAAATTCCCAGACGGCTGTAGTTTGCAGCCAGCTCCGGAGCCAGATATCCGCCTCCGCTGACTACCTTATGCAGACGTTTTCCCAACACCTCTTCTTTGATCTGGAAAAGAGATTTTCCAGGCTGCTGCCGACTCATAATCGCAATTCTGTTGTAAAGTCCCTTTGCCATCATGGGTACCATACGCATCACCGTTGGCTCAAACAGAAGAATATGAGCAGCCAGCTTTGTCATATCCCGATTCAGGCACAGGGTACTTCCATAACGAATCACAATAAGAACATCTCCGTTGATGCAAAATACGTGGTGCATGGGAAGGACATTCAGATAAATCTCATTTTCCGGATGCTCTGTATCCGTGGTACAGAACACATTATCAATCAGGTTTCCGTGGGACAGCATAACACCCTTTCCTCTTCCAGTTGTTCCAGAAGTGAAAAGAATCATTGCACACTCCTCCGGCTTCGCCAGATTCTCCACCGGTCTTCCTGCATAATTTTTCAGAATGTTGTCAGAGCAGGCCACATGTCTTCCGTGCTGAAGGGAAATGCATTCCTCCAGAGCCGGACAGCGGCTGCCTGCCTCTTCTGCCAGGGTTCTGAAGTCCCAGTCATAGAACAGCACATCCTCATCTGATCTGCTGACACAGTCACAAAAAGTATCTGCGTCCATCTGGACATCCATTGGAATGATCACGCTGCCGCTGGCCATAACACCCAGCATCACTGCCAGATAGTGATGGCCGCTTCCACCTAAAAGGCCTACCCGCACCGGATGTCCCAGTTCACGGCTCTTCTCCTGGGCCCATGCGGCTACTGCCATACAGTCAGCCACAAACTGACGGTATGTTACTTCATAAATTACATCATTGTCTTCATAGCGTAAAAATACGTGGTCTCCATGGCTGTCTCCTGCACTGCACACCAGATCATAAATAGTTTTGGTGTTCTCCCTGGTAATCATAGCTTCCCCCTCATTTTTGAACATTTTTATGATTTCTGTTCATAATATAACACTTTATGTTAATTGTGTAAATCATTGGAGTGACAATCTTTTGCTTTATTTTCCAGTTTTATTGGTCATGTTTCCTCAATCTATCGTTTCCTATCTCCTTCTGCTTCCCATTTAAAACAAATCCAGCATATTATCCAGATAAATGCTTTCCCGCACATGCAGCTGATACTCCGGCTTTGTCATGTAATAGAGCAAAAATTCCAAAATCAGAGCGCTTCCCAGTCCCCGTCCTTCAATTTTAAAATGAGAAAATCCCATAGGCAGATAGATCTCTTTTATGTCCTTAGTGCAGATAAATCCCGGATTGGCCATTGCTTTAGAAAAACGATATCCCTCCTTCGCATCAGGCGCTTTGCAGCGGTGTTCCCAAGCATTTTCTCCAAGGTTTCTCCGACTGACAGCTTCATAACAGAGTTTCCTGTCCTGGCACCCAAACCAGCAGCATTCATTGCACAGAAATTCCACCTTTTCTTTCTGATATTCTGAAAGAGTTCTCCACTTATCTAAAGCCTTATTTAACCGAAAATCCGGCACAACATAAAGAAACTCCTCCCGGTTTACTTCGTCCAGAAACTGTCTAAAATCAGTCAGAACCTTGGTTGTAGATGAAACAAAATAAAGACCGGGGTAATTGACAGTTAAATAGGACAGCAGCAAATCTGAATGTACAATCACCCCGTTTTTCTTTCCCGTCTCAAAAAGAGCGCAGAGTGCATTACACCGGGGATCCGCAAGATGTTCTTTTCCAAGCAGTGAGTTGCTGAAGGTCAATCGGGCTGAAATCCCATATTCCTCCATCAGTTCCAGAACCTCCTCCGGCTTCCTCTCACCTCCTCCAACTCTTCCGCCGCCCCAGATACATTCCGCTGGGGCGCCATAGATAGAGCCAATCTCGCACCATTCGTAAAAGTATTCCCGATGCCTGCGAAACAATGGCAAAAACACCGAATACAGCTCATAAAATTCAAACAAACCGGGCAGATGGTAATACGCGGTATCTCTTTTCACTGAATTCATTCTATCTGTCCTTCTCCTCTACAAAATTCCGTTCTAAAATCATAAACATCTGTCCAAACCTCCAACGCTATGCCATTCATGCATGGCTGAACTGTTACTATTTTCCCGCCATGCATCTATGTTACGGATTCTTCACACACGCTCTATAGTTCTCAGTATACCAGCCTGGCTTATTTAAAGCAAAATCATTATAATCTCTCCATATCCGGCGGCATCGCTCCTTCATTCTGTCTATATCCTGCTGGCCAAACTTTTCTGCCCATACAATCGAATGCAACGATGCATGAGCTGTATACACCGCATGAGCTGCCCAAAATGCCTCTGGAATATGATCATCAAAATACTCGTCTATCTGACCGATGCAGTAGGGAATGCTAAGCTCTGTCCCGAAGCTCTCCAGCTTATAAAATTCCTCGTAAGGATCCCCCACCTTCCAGCGGTTAAAATCAATCATACCAATCGAACCGTCACTGGTGTAGATGATATTTCCCGGATGGAAATCTCCATGAAGATATACCGGCTTTTCCTTCCATATCTGATCCATATTCTGTCTGACATAATCAATCACTGCCTGATCCTGTTCCATACGAACCTGTGACTGCTCATACCTGGAAAGCTGAGCTAATTTCTTTTCCTTTTTTGTATCCTGGGGAATATCCGCCTGTTCCACTGGAAGAGAATGGATTTTCTTTAAAATTGCTCCCGCTTTCCTCCCGAGCATATATTGCTTATCTGCGGACAATCGGGGCAATACCTGCTCCAGATCCTCTCCCTCCATCCATGTAAGCAGCATAAATACCGTTTTCCCTTGATTACAGATTCCAAAATCAACAGGGGCTGACATCAAAAATCCCAGCTGAGAACACCTTTTTATCATTTCGTATTCTTTTTTCTTTGCCTCATATTTTCCGATATCAGAGCATCGAAGCAGCAATGATTTCCCCTCCCTGGTTCGAATATAATATTTCTCATCCGCTGACCACCCTTTGGAAATTCTTTCTATGCTTTTCCATTCACTCTTCTGCCTGATATCGTCAAACATTCTGCTCCTCCACAAGTCTGCATTCTTCAACGTCTTTCCCTAACCTCTCTTTTAACTTCAGGATATTGGCCTCTATTTCGTCTATAATCTTTTCAAACTCAGCATCGCTCTTTCCTGTCGGATCCTCAAGTCCCCAGTTCTCGTCAAAGGGTCTTCCAATAAAAGGACATTCCACATTACAGCCCATGGATATCGCAATATCTGGCTCAGGAATCTGATTAATTAATTTAGAATACTGAGTCTCTTCCATATCGATTCCATATCTCTTTTTCATCAGACGAACGGCGTCCTGATTGATTTGCTCCTTCGTTTCTGTACCGGCGGAATAGCTTTCAAATACATCTGATGCAAAATGCTTTCCCAACGCTTCTGCTATCTGGCTTCTGCAGGAATTATGTACGCATATAAATGCTGCTTTCTTCTTTTCTTTTTTATGAAACGGGCATCTCTCTTTGATACACTGCTCATTCTGTTCACTGAAAATACACTGGATTTTCTCCTCTTTCCTGTCCATATCTTTCTCCATAACATAATTTGTAAGTAAAATCCCGTTCCGGTTCACCTGCTGTTCCCGCACTGTCCTGTATCCTCTATTTTCAAAAAATGGTTTTGCCGTTATGGATGCATGTGTCGTTATCCTGTCTGCAGAAACTGCTTTTTCTAATTGGTCACAGACTGCAGAAGCAATTCCTTTTTCCCTGACCATACATCAAACAGTCACAAAACCATCATCAGGGTTCCGATCCCAATAAAAACACAGCCCAGCAAGGACTTTATCGTAAACTTTTCATGCAGAAAAACAAAAGCCAGCACCAGAGTAATTACCACGCTTAGCTTGTCAATCGGAACCACCTTGGAGGCTTCTCCCATTTGCAAAGCTTTATAATAGCATAGCCAGGAAGCTCCCGTTGCCAGTCCTGACAAAATCAAAAAAATCCAACTTTTTCGGCTGATTTCTGATAATCCACTCTGTGTGTTTGTTAAAAAAACCATCCCCCACGCCATAACTAAAACCACAATGGTTCTGATGGCTGTTGCAAGATTCGAATTCACTCCGTCTATGCCGATCTTTGCCAGTATAGAAGTACACGCAGCAAATATCGCAGACAACAATGCAAATACAAACCACATATCGTATGCCTCCATTTTTCTTATGCTTCAATATAACGCCTGCTGACAACTCTCCTCCATGTTATAAAATTCACCCGGTCCCATTGGAGTGGTTTTTATTACTGGCATACCAACAATGACAAAACCTGCTTTTTCATAGCATTTTATTGCTCTTATATTCCAGCTTCTAACTTCGATAGATACCTTCTTATTCGGATATTGTTTGTGTGAAAGAATACAGGCCATTTTAACAATCTGTTGTCCATAACCCTGATCACAAAAATCCGGATTTACCCCAACGCCTAAAAAAACATTCGCTTCCTTCTCTTTCAAATTCACATAACCAACCAGCTTTTCTCCATCATAATAGGAATAATAATTATTTTGCAAATCAGCAAATCCCCGATGCTTTTGAATCTGCTCTGTGTAAGGAATATTATTATAAATGGAATAAGGTTCCTGGTACTTCCATTCACTGATAAGATACTTTTCTTCCTCTGTAACTTTATGATACAAAAGCATCCACTTCGTCCTGCCTTTCGTTTTAATTATTTTCTATTTCAGGTAAAAAACAAAAGAGTTCGTCCTCTCCATTCAGCCATTTCACCTGATTTATCTGTCCCTTATCCTTTAAAAACTGGCACAGCTTTGCCACCTGCTTTATTTTAGCCTCAGTTCCACTGGATACCCCCAAATAAATTGTTGTATCACCGTCTCTCAAAAGGAGCTTATGCTGCCGGAACATGGAGTCCTTCTTTGTCTCTTCATTTGTAAGAAAAGCCGGATTCTGGAGCATAAATTCCTCCATATAAGACATATTCTTCCCTAAAAGCGATCTAAAGGTCTCAACAATAGCAGCATTTGCACTGGCTACAGCAATCTCTTTCTCATTGATGCGAATATGAGTGATCTTCGTTGCCGATTTTCTGCCTGAATTTGCAGCAGTATCCGCAGAAACCATGGTAATGGAAGTCACTGCCAGCAAACCAAACAGGGCTTCTAATACGACCTCCTCTTTGAATTTTTCAGAAACAGGATTCAGTACTTCCTCGTGAAACAGACGGATTCCCTTGATGATTTCATTAAATTCCTTATCGGTTTCCTCCATATCAATGAAATATTTTGTTATATAAGCTCTGATTTCCTCCGCAGCTTTCACCTCTAATAATTCCTTCAGCTGTTTTTTTGTAGAGGCCGTAACCATCAGCTCATATAATTTGGGCAGGCACATCTGAATACATAAGCTGCAAAACATTAAAACATCGTTTATTTCTTTCGTTTTAGATTCTGCTTCTTCCCCAATCTCATTTACACTGTTTATTAAGAAAAATGCATTCACCAGACGTTTAAAGGTTCTGGGGTTTGTTCCCATGACATCGCTGATAAATTCAGCCACAATATTAACGCCCTCATCGGTCATATGAGTCTGCTCCTGGACAGCTTTCCTGACCAGTTCTGTAAGGTTGTACCTCTCAACCGGCATTTTAAAAGGAAGCTGAATAATCTTATCAAAGAAATTCCGGCACTTCTCCTCTGAAAGGTTTTCTCCGTATTTTTTACGAACACCTTTTACCACTACTTCATAATCAATCGCCAGCACGAAAATACTGTTTTCCACATTCACAAAAAGCTTGATGATTTCCAACAGCTCCACAGCAACTTCCGGATTTAAACGATCCAAGTCATCTATAAAAATCACCAAACGCTTTCCGGTCTTTTTTACCAGCTCTGCAAAATCCTCCTGAAGCTTGCTGACACTTTCCATCTGATCCTTCTTGGCTTTTTCAAAACCGTCTAAAATTTCCGAAGCATTGGTTCCAAACTTCCAGTCAATGGCTTTAAAGAAAGCCAGCTTACCAAAACCAGCCACTGTTTTCAGGATTTCATCATTTCCTCCGCACTGCTTTACCAGATTATGTACAAACGAAACATACAGGCTGTCTTCCATGTTAAACTGGGAATACTGCCATGTATTAAAAAAGACGCATTTAATGCCATTCGTATCCTTATCTGCTTCCAGATTTTTCTTTAGCAGATTTAATGTGGATGTTTTTCCGGTTCCCCAATCCCCCTGGATTGCAATAGACATCGGCGTCTTACATTCCCTGATAAATTTTCCCAGACCTTTCACATATTTTGAAATCTCCAGCAAATCCTCCTCTTCACTGGTACAAGGCATATCTGTAATTCCCATTCCTTTTGTATTTTCTTTTCCCACATTTTCTCCTTTTTCTTAATGATACCTTTGGTATCCAAAACCAAAGAATGTGTCCATCACTTGATAACTTTCTGTTCTAAGAAAGCAGTCCCATTTTACTTTACGAAATCCTTTTGAAATTCTACAGTCGCTTCTAAAAGCGTTAATTTACTCCGCCACTCCAAACTGATATGAACCATAAAATTCAGTTTTTCTAACTTCATTATAACACACCTCGTGAACTACCCATTGTCTAAAGCCAATGGGCTTCCTGCTTCCCAGACCTCGTAACCTACTATCTCCACAGGCGTTA
>NZ_CAXSLG010000014.1:0-48921 GCF_964238185.1 Lachnoclostridium sp. Marseille-P6806 | reverse complement strand
TGCGCGAGTGGCTCAGTTGGTGGAGTACGACCTTGCCAAGGTCGGGGTCGCGGGTTCGAGTCCCGTCTCGCGCTCTTGCAATTATTTTGCATAAGCTGCTGTGGCTCAGTCGGTAGAGCGTCGCATTGGTAGTGCGGAGGTCACGGGTCCGATTCCCGTCAGCAGCTTGATAAAGAGAATGCTGGAATCTTTTAAAATTAAGATTCCAGCATTTTTTATGTTCATTTATCTGGGGTCGAGTAGGGGCAGACTAGTCAATGCAGTAGTGGCTGAAGCAGGAAGCTTCGACTTATAGAAGTCGAAGTAGTTCTCGAATTCTAAAAATACACTTGCAGGACAGTGCAGAATCTTGTATGCTTATAATGAGTTAATATATTTTATTATTATGGCTACACAGGAGGAAAGGTCATGAAACAGGATATGATTGTTATTTTAGATCTGGGAAGTACAGAGAATACTGTACTGGCCAGAGAGATTCGTGCACTTGGCGTGTACAGTGAGATTTATCCCCATGATATCACTGTAGATGAGTTAAAAGCTCTGCCTAACGTAAAAGGTGTGGTTATTTACGGCGGTCCGAATCATATTGTTGATGGTGAGCGCATCGATGTAAATCCGGGAATTTACGAAGCGGGATTCCCTGTAATGTCCATTGCTCATGAATTGGCAAAATGCGAAGAAGCGTATAATACCTGGGAGGAAGCGCTGCCTCATCTGAAAACCTTTGTATTTGATACCTGCCACGCAGAAGCAAACTGGAATATGAAGAATTTTGTGGCAGATCAGATTGAACTGATTCGTCGCCAGGTTGGTGATAAGAAAGTACTTTTGGCTTTATCCGGTGGTGTAGACAGTTCCGTTGTGGCTGCTCTTTTAATTAAGGCAATCGGCAAACAGCTTGTTTGCGTTCATGTAAATCATGGCCTGATGAGAAAAGGTGAGTCTGAGAGTGTTATTGAAGTATTTAAGAATCAGATGGATGCAAATCTGATTTATGTAGATGCCACAGAGCGTTATCTGACTAAATTAGACGGCGTAGCAGATCCGGAGCAGAAGAGAAAGATTATTGGCGCTGAATTTATTCGTATTTTTGAAGAAGAGGCAAGAAAGCTCGAAGGTATTGAATTTTTAGGTCAGGGAACGATTTATCCGGATATTGTAGAGAGTGGAACTAAAACTGCAAAAATGGTAAAATCTCATCATAACGTAGGCGGACTGCCGGAGGATCTGCAGTTTAAGCTGGTTGAGCCTCTGCGTCAGCTCTTTAAGGATGAGGTGCGTCAGTGCGGACTAGAGCTGGGACTGCCGGATGAGATGGTATTTCGTCAGCCGTTCCCGGGTCCGGGCCTTGGAGTTCGCTGTCTGGGAGCAATTACAAGAGAACGTCTGGAAGCAGTGCGCGAGGCTGACGCGATTCTGCGAGAGGAGTTTAAGATTGCGGGACTGGATAAAAAGGTATGGCAGTATTTCACGGTTGTCCCGGACTTTAAGTCTGTTGGTGTTCGCGACAATGCAAGATGCTTTGAATATCCTGTTATTATCCGTGCAGTGAATACGATTGACGCCATGAGCGCAAGCATTGAGCAGATTGATTGGCCAGTTCTGCTGAAGATTACAGATCGTATCTTGAAAGAGGTTAAGAATGTAAATCGTGTTTGTTACGATCTGAGCCCGAAGCCTACGGCTACGATTGAATGGGAATAAACAAAAATGCTTAGCAAACCAAGCGTTTATGCGGGTTTGCAGCACTTTTAAAAGTCTTTTGATAACAATTTGATAAAGGTTGCATAAGAGCCATTATTCTTGTAATCCAGTGGTTTTTTGGTTAGAGAATGATTGACAGGTGGTTGTGCAACAAATAAATCCATATTTATCTAAAAAGCCCTTAGCTGTGGGTATAAAACTCATAGCTAAGGGCTTTTTGTCGTGCTTATTTATCTGGTTTGAGTTTGTCTTGGAACATTTCGACCAGAGCGTCGCTAAGTGCCTGTGAACCGCCAGTATTTTTATGAAAGGCTCTACGGAGCAGGAAAGGAGGAAAAGTAATGCCGGTATTTAAGAATGAGGACAATGGAACATGGTATGTGATGGCAAGGTATGTGAACTGGAAAGGCGAGCGTAAACAGAAATGCAAACGTGGTTTTGCCACCAAGAAAGAAGCTCAGGAATGGGAGAGAATGCTTCAGTTACAGAATGCGTTTGACCTTGATATGAGCTTTGAAGCCTTTACCGAACTGTATATCCGGGATGTGAAAACCCGTCTGAAGGAGAACACATGGCTGACAAAGGAGCATATCATCCGCACAAAGATACTTCCGTATTTTGGAAAGTTAAGAATCAGTGAGATTTCCACAAAGGAGATTATCACATGGCAGAATGAACTGCTTGCCTATCAGGATGAGAAGAAAAAGCCATACTCACAGACGTATCTTAAAACGCTGCACAATCAACTGTCAGCCATATTTAATCATGCGGTACGTTATTATGAGTTGCGTTCTAATCCTGCCGCAAAGGTGGGAAATATGGGAAGTGAGGAACACAAGGATTTACTGGTGCGGTATCCGAGAAGGGGAGCTGCTTGCACTGACCGCAGCGGATTTTGATTTTGAGAAAGAAACGGTCAGAATTAACAAATCTTATCAGCGGCTATACGGAGAAGATGTGATTACCACACCGAAAACAAAGAAAAGCAACCGCATGATCAAAATGCCGAAGTTCCTTTGTGAAGAAATACAGGAGTATTTGAATCTGCTCTACGAATTGAAGAAGAAAGACCGTATTTTTACAGTCACAAAAAGTTATCTCCATCACGAGATGGACAGAGGGGCAGAAGCCGCAGGCGTAAAGCGTATCCGCATTCATGATCTCAGGCACAGCCACATCAGTTTGCTCATTGATATGGGATTTTCGGCGGTGGCGATTGCAGACCGTGTGGGGCATGAAAGCATTGACATCACTTACCAGTACGCCCATCTGTTCCCGTCAAAACAGACGGAAATGGCAGACAGATTAGATGATTTAGGGAAAGGAGAGATTGCAAATGTCAGCTAAGAACAGGGATAACAAAAACCGATGGAGAAACATCACAGTAGGATTTCGGGTATCTCCCGAAGAAAATGAACGCATCAACAAGGCGGTTGCCTTATCGGGACTGCCCAAACAGGAATACTGTTACCGCCGCTGTCTGAATCAGGATGTGGTGGTACAGGGCAATCCGAGAGTGTATAAGGCACTCAAACTGGAACTTGCTGCTGTCCTTACAGCGTTAAAAAGGATTGGAAGCAGGGAGCAGCGTGGATGAGGAATTGATGAACGTAATTGAACTGATTGCCATTATTCTTGGCGGTCTGAAAGGAGAGGATGAGAATGGAGAATAAAAAAGAAAAGGCTACTCCGAATGTATCTGTTGGCGCAGATACGGAGCAGCCAATTTAAAAAATCGCTGAAAATAGTATATCCGAGTATGAGGAAAATATCAAGAGCTTTGAGGAAATACAGAGAGAAATGCAGTTGAGTTTAGACCCCTCCTATCTCAAAGCAGTTTCTATGAATGAACTGTTTGATACCCAGTACCAGAGCAAGCCGCCGCTAATTGACGGTCTGCTCTACCCCGGCACATATATTTTTGCAGGTTCTCCCAAACTGGGAAAGAGTTTCCTGATGGCACAGCTTGCCTATCACGTCAGCACAGGCACACCGCTTTGGAATTATACCACCCGAAAGGGAACGGTACTGTATCTTGCCCTTGAGGATGATTACCGCCGCTTACAGGAACGTCTGTACCGGATGTTTGGAACGGAGAGTGCGGACAACCTTTTCTTCTCTGTTTCTGCCAGCCAGCTTGGGAAAGGACTGGATGAACAGCTTGCAAGGTTTGTAGCGGAGCATACGGACACGAAACTGATTATCATTGATACGCTCCAAAAGGTGTGGGAAGTTGGCGGAGATAATTACAGCTATGCAAACGATTATCAGATTATGGCTATCCCAATGAGCAAGCCTTTCAGAAGATTTATAACAAGGCAGAAGAACTGATTATAGAATACAATGAAGAACTGAGAGCATGGAAAAATTAGACGGAGCAGAAGAAAGAAAATCCGTTAGAACAACCGAAAAAAGCAAGCGTACTGGAAAAGCTACACCGCTATCAGCAGGAAGGAAGACAGCAGCCGAAACGGTCAGTCAAGAAGAAATCAATGGATAGAGAACGATAAGAAAGGTGGAAACGATTATGAAGAAAACAATATTTGAAGAAATGGGCGGCACTTATATCAGACACGGGGATTATCTTATCCCCTGTCTTACCTTGCCGGAGGAAGAAGAACAAAGATTTATTGGCGTATGGGGACAAAGACATAAATACTATTTGAAAGAACATAAGAGAGCGGTTTATATTACTCTGCTTACAAGTGACAGGCTGAATAGTTATCTTGCAGATATAGAAGAACAGGCGCAAGAACGCTTTGAAAGGATTGTAGAGCAGATGAAACAGGCACAGGGGATTACAGAACAGTTAAAGGCAGAAAATCAGATGGAATGGGTAGCGAGAATGAATAATATACAAGCGTGTGCGAGGGAGATTGTGGATAAAGGGATGATTTATCAATAAGAAAAGGTGTATGGTGGAAAGCAAGTCTGAAAACAAAATGATTAGGCGTTGTCAGATTCGAATAACAGACAGAAAACCTCGGATGCCCATTTTATAAGGGTTTCCGAGGTTTCTTTATGCCTGTTGGATCTATTTCTTTTGACGGAGTATTTTTTATGCGTTAATACCGAAAAACTTCTCCATATCCTCTTCCACAGTGCCAATTCCTGCAATGCCGAAGTTCTCGATCAAGACCTTTGCAACATTCGGGCTGAGAAATGCCGGAAGTGTAGGGCCAAGGTGGATATTCTTCACACCAAGATATAAAAGAGCCAGAAGAACGATAACTGCTTTTTGCTCGTACCATGCGATATTATAGATAATTGGCAGATCGTTAACATCGTCAAGCCCAAAGACCTCTTTGAGTTTCAAGGCGATTACAGCAAGGGAATAGGAATCATTGCATTGACCTGCATCCAGAACACGTGGGATGCCATTGATATCGCCTAAAGGCAACTTGTTATATTTATATTTTGCACAACCGGCAGTAAGGATGACAGTGTCCTTCGGCAGAGCCTTAGCAAATTCTGTATAGTAGTCGCGGCTCTTTGCTCGACCATCACAGCCCGCCATAACCACAAACTTTTTGATAGCACCGCTTTTTACAGCTTCTACAACTTTATCTGCCAAAGCCAGAACCTGTGCATGGGCAAATCCGCCGATGATTTCACCGGTTTCGATTTCACTCGGAGCGACACATTTTTTTGCATGCTCAATAATCGCAGAAAAATTTTTTTGTTCGCCAATCTCTCCCGGAATATGTGTACATCCCGGATATCCCGCAGCGCCGGTAGTGTAAAGCCTGTTTTTGTAACTATCCTTAGGAGGAACAATGCAGTTGGTTGTCATTAGAATAGGACCGTTAAAGGATTCAAATTCTTCTTTTTGTTTCCACCAAGCATTCCCATAATTACCAACAAAGTTAGGATATTTTTTGAAAGCGGGATAATAATGAGCTGGCAACATCTCGGAATGCGTATACACATCCACTCCAGTTCCCTGTGTCTGTTCTAACAGCATTTCCAAATCGCGCAGGTCGTGGCCGGATACCAGAATGCCGGGGTTCTTTCTGGCCCCGATATTTACCTTTGTAATTTCGGGGTTTCCATAGCTGTCTGTGTTAGCCTTATCCAGCATTGCCATACCGGATACTCCGTATTTTCCTGTTTCCATTGTTAGAGCAATCAGATCTTCTACACTAAGGTTGTCATTCAGCGTGGCAGCCAGTGCTTTCTGAAGAAATGTGTCAACTTCATCGTTATCCTTCAACAGCACATTTGCGTGCTTCGAGTAAGCGGAAAGTCCCTTCAAACCGTAGGTGATTAACTCGCGCAGAGAGCGAATATCCTCGTTTTCGGTAGAAAGAACACCGACAGTTCTGGCTTTTTCTTCCCAGTTTTCAGATCCGTTCCATTTTGCGGCTTCAGGCAGAACAGTCAGATTGGTAACTTGCTTTAGCAGAACTTCCTTTTCGGTCAGTGTAGCACGGATTCTTGATTCAATGCTCTCTTTATCAAAATTTGCGTTGGTAATGGTAGTGAACAGATTCAGAGTAATCAAGTGATTGATTTTGGCAGATACCTGCTTACCTTCCTGACGCAATGCAGTCGTAATAGCCGAAATTCCTTTTGTGACATAGATCAACAGATCCTGCATGGCCGCTACATCAGGTTTCTTTCCGCATACGCCGGACATGGTGCAGCCCTTGCACCCGGCGGTTTCCTGACACTGATAGCAAAACATTTTTTGTTCCATAATATGCCTCCTAAAAACTATTAAAATTTGAAATAATGTGGTTTCTTCTCAATCAAAAAAGCATATAGACGCGTTTGAATTAATCTTCCCAGGCGATTGCAGACACAGGACACGAGTCGATGGCCTCCTGTACAGCACCTTCCTTTGTCAATTTTGCGTTTGATTAAAATACAACTACTAAAAGCATCTTGAACGCTTCCTGCCCATATACCGCATGGGGATGGCCTGCTGGCATGACAATAGATTCTCCTTCGTGCAGCATATATTCAACGCCATCAATCGTGATTTTTCCGATACCATCTAAGCAGGTGACGAAGGCGTCCTCACCCGATTCATGGGTGCTGATCTCTTCGCCCTTTGCGAATGAGAACAGGGTAATACTTACTGCCTGGTTTTATGTCAAAGTTTTGCTGACAACTTGCCCCTCCTGATAAGAAATTTGTTCTCTCAGCGTCAGTACTTCTGATTGAGCAATGTTTTTCATTTTTTTACTCATAGTATCTCTCCTTTTATTCCAAAATTTTACCACCCAACGAAATCGTAACAATCTGCCAAGGAATGAATTTTCCGCTTGCCTGCAACGCTTTTTTGGCAGCTAATTCCAGTCCGCCGCAGCAGGGAACTTCCATGCGTACAACCGTCACACTTTGAATGTTGTTGTTTTGAATGATCTGTGTTAGCTTTTCGCTGTAGTCTATGCTGTCAAGCTTTGGACAGCCGATAATCGTAATTTTCCCACGCATGAAATCCTCGTGCATTCTGGCATAGGCGTATGCACTGCAATCCGCTGCAATTAACAATTTTGCGCCGTCAAAATATGGTGCATTAGTCGGTACCAGTTTGATTTGGCATGGCCATTGTCCCAACTGTGATTCTATCTGTACCCGGGCAGAAGGAGTTATTTCTTGTGAATGTTGAATACGCTGCATTCGACTGCCGGGGCAGCCTGTATGGGGAACAGCGGCATGATTGCTTTTCGCTTTTTTCCTCATATTTTCCTGCACAGCTGTTTCATCATAGGCGGCAGCTTCTCTCTCCACAAAGGAAATTGCACCTGTCGGGCAGGTTGGCAGACAATCTCCCAAACCATCACAATAATCATCTCGCAGAAGTGTTGCTTTGCCGTTTACCATGCCGATTGCACCCTCGTGACAAGCTTCGGCACACGCACCACATCCATTACATTTTTCTTCATCTATTTGGATAATTCTTCGAATCATTTTATACCATCCTTTCTCTTGTCTTTCTGGGCATAGTATATTACAATTAAAAATAAAAATCTGTTGTTATAACAACGAAAGGGTAAAATATATGAAATTATCCGATATGCAGCTATTCCGTGGGTTAGAAGAAGATGACATCTCCTCGCTTTTAAGCTGTTTGAATAGTGTAAAACGCAATTATAAAAAAGGAGAAGTAATTCTTTCAGAAGGGAGTATTATAGAGAATATCGGCATTGTACTGTCAGGCATGGCAATGATATCTTGTAACGATATTTGGGGGAATACCAGCATTTTAGGAAGTGTTGCACCTGGTTCTGTATTTGCTGAGGTATATGCCTGTATTCCGGGACAGCCGATGCTGGTTACAGTGTCTGCCGTGGAAGATACCTCTGTGTTGTTTATGAATGTGGGACGTGTTCTGACTACCTGCACAAACGCCTGCCCTTTTCATACAAACCTTGCACGAAATCTACTGACTGTCTGTGCTCATAAAAGTCTGCAACTTTCACAAAGGATTTTGCACACCAGTTCCAAATCCATACGAGGCCGATTGATGTCTTATTTTTCAGAATGCGCAAAACATGCCGGAAGCAATTCTTTTCTGATTCCATATAACCGCCAGCAATTAGCAGATTACTTGAATGTTGACCGCAGTACTATGTGCAACGAGCTTTCTAAAATGCAGAAAGATGGCATGATTGAATACAAAAAAAATCGTATTTTGCTCAAAGACTGAGATTTAAGGAATGGTATGAATTTGAATAGGGATTGATTTTTTAAGCAAAATCGCTTATGATCTGAAATAGAATATAGTGCTATTATCCACAGTTACAGAGCAAGTGTTATCAACACCGATAACAAAATGATAACATTAGCCTGTATAGGCAGGATAATATGGATAAATCAAATAATCAAAAGAACTGTAAACACGACAGAGAATAATATCTAAACAAAATTGATTAGTAATTGTCGTGTGGGAATAATCTCAGAGTCCCGAAAAAGCCCAGTATGACTGGGTTTTCTAAGGCTTGACGCCCTCTGTGGCAACATTTTTCATGATTCATTAAAAGAGAGCTAACTGACTTTGATTCGTCAGTTAGCTCTCTTTTTCACGCCATATTAGACCTTTAGCCCTGCAATTCCTTTTCCATTATTTCTCGGAATTTTGCAAAGAAAGGTATTTCCCTTGTGCAGAAGCAGAGCTTTATGAAAGTAGACGAAGTTGCTTTGGAGTTGGGCATCTCCAAGTCCTGCGCTGTAAGGTGCTCCACGGGCTTAACGAAGAATTGCAGGAAAAAAGCTATCTGACTATTTCTGATAGTGTCAATCGAGATTTTTTTGGAGAAGCATTACTACACCAAAATGATACTAGCAAGGGAGAAATCATAACGGCAGTCTGTAAGGAAGAAAAACAGCATCTTACGATATGCTGAAGTTATACATTCATGCATCGAGTTCATAAAAAATTTTCAAAAAGGTAGTTGTATATTTTCTTTTGTTCAGTTATTATATAAATACTAATTTAAAATTTTGTTCTTTATATTGCTGAGGGGAGGATAGAAAGATATGGCGCGAAAGGCCTATTCGGAACAGGAGCGGGAGCAAGTGCGGAATGCTCTGCTGACCACAGTAACCCAGTGTATTGTGGATCGGGGCCTGATCCATAGCAGTATTGATGTCCTGTGCAAAAAAGTAGGCATCTCCAAGACCTTTTTCTACACCTTTTTTTCTTCCAAGGAAGATTTAGTGTTGGAGGCACTTCGGTATCAGCAGCCTAAATTGCTGCAATATGCCAGAAATCTGATGGGAGATCCTGCACTTAGCTGGCGAGAGGGTGTCCGAACTTTTTTGGAGACCTGCACCTATGGTGAGAAAAAAGGCATCGCTGTGCTGTCTATTGAAGAAGAACAGGAGATTTACCGCTGTCTCTCCCAGGAAAATTTTCAGACCTTCCGTGAAGAACAGATCAAATTATTTCGCGAGATACTCGTGATTTTTGGCCTTCCCATGGACAGCATAGAACCGCGGCTGTTTGGTAACCTGGCTCTGTCCATGATGATGGTATATAAGGCAATTCCAGATACCATGCCCTTTCTGTTTCCGGAGGTAGCAGAGGATATGGTGGCATTTCAAATCAACGCCCTGCTGGATGAAATGCAGCGGGCAAAAGAAAAAATAAACAGAGTGAGAGAAGATGCATAGAAATAACCAACGAATCCCTATGAGTATGCAATGCGACTCAATTGTACAATCACTGAAAAAGGCCGATTTCCTGAAACCGGCCGCTGGTTCTGTGCGTTTTTTTGCCCTGCGTCAGCCTGTCCTTTTGACAGTGCGGCGCGGGGTTTTTTTGTGTCAGGAGCTTAAATAACTTTTTTAAATACAATCAGGAGGATAAAATTATGGGATTATTCAGCAAATTGTTTAAGGGACCGGAGCCGGATATGGAAAAGAGCGCAGCCAACGCAAAAAAGGTACGTGCACTGTTTGATCAGGCAGTGGAGCACGGCGAGGAGTACCGCCTGATCGTGGGCTATACTGAGGACGTCAAGCGATTCAATTATGGTTTTGTCCACGGGAGTAAAACAAAAATCGGTAATTTGATTGTGGGATGGAATGAAGCTACTAACACGATTGTGGTGGTGCCGACTGTTCCCGATCTCTCCGGCTATGGAGATCCTACTTATTACCGCCGAAATGAGATTCACAAGGCGTACCGGAACAAGTATCCCACCGATGCCTTTATCATTTATCCCGACCGGAAGGGGTATATTGGCATCAATGCTTATGAATGGCTGGAGGATGAGAAGCTGTATATCTATCTCTATCAGAAAGAAGAACTGGAGGCATTTACAGCATTCTTCCAAAATACATTTGCAACCAAATAAGCAGGGCACGAGGCGAGGCCTAGTGTGGAATCCGTGCTTGACAGCAAAATGAAAGGAGGCGTTGCTATGGAATTATTGGAACAGTGCCGGAAATGGAATGAGAACAAGGAATACCAGAAGCTAATTGACGCTTTAGAGAATATTTCTGCCGATGAGCGTACCCCTGAGATGGACAGTGAGCTGGCCAAGGCATACATAGCCATTGCAGATATAGGAGAACGGGAGCCTTATGAAGAAGGTTCTGCGCTGCCCCGGTTTGAGAAGAACTTCCGGGAGAGGACGCAGGAAGCCTGGGCCGCTTTTGCCGGGATAGAGGGGGAACTGCGGGCCATTATGGAGGCGGATAAGCTGAGAGAACGGAGTGAGGAAATTATAGAAAAATGCAGTGGGGCCCTGGAGCTGGCCCTCTCTTCTCCTGCCTTTGAGCTGGGCTTCAATGGTGAAAAATATGAATTAATCCTCAGCGCCGAGGGCAGCCGGGCCGGACTGTTCCCCCTGGTCTATTTCCAGTGTCATGCACCGGCATCTGTGCGAGAACACTGGAACATTCTGGTGGGCCGTCAGCCCTCTGCCGAGTTCTCTTTGCGCTCTGGGCCGGACGAGATTCGACCAGAAGATGTGCAGGTGTGGGTGGAGCAGCAGGAGGATGGGCGGCTGTCCCTCACCCTCTGCTGTGAAAAAATACTGCCTCTGCAGCAGGAGAATGTGGAACGGGCCTGGTGGCTGCTCTCTACTCTCACGGATCAGGTGCTGGGGGAAGTCAATTTCATTGCCCATATCGGCGGGGTTGACTTAATCGATGCCCCAAAAAAAGGCCCTGTCGCCTTCCCTGCCGTTTCTCTTGAAAAGCTGCCCCAGATGCTGAAAAGTTTGGGACTGACCGACTATCGGGATGGGGCGGATTTTCTGGAGAACAGCTATATCACCTATGAACTGGACCCAGTGAAAGACCCAGACGCTGACTGGCGGCTGGATGTTTACACCGGTTCTAACCGTCTGCCGGTGCTGATCAACGAGTACATGAGCGCCCAGAGTGATATGATGAATGAGTATCACAAGGATGGCATTGTGGCCGGTTTCCTGTGTTATCCGCTGAACGGATTTGAGGGTGGAAATCGAGCGGAACAGATTCTGCAATTCCGGGACACTTTGCAGGATGCTATTCAAAAACATGCAGGGGAGGGCGCAGTCACCTTCCTGGGCGGTGCCACTGGGCTATACTATGGGTATCTGGACTTTATTGCCTGGGATCTTCTCGCCGTGCTGGATGCAGCAAGAGCTTTCTTTGCTGATACCGATTTGACCTGGAGCGGCTTTCATGTGTTTCGCCGGGATGTGGGGGCTGTCCGTCTTTGGGAGCAGGAAAAAGAGCCGGAGGTTGACCCGGAGACAGGTTCCCTTCTCTCAGCGCAAAATATTGAGACACTGGGATCCTTTCAGGATGAGATATCGGGATATTTTGGACAGATGCTTTGCTGGTTGGAGGATTTTATCGAGCAGGGTGTGCAGGAGGGGAAATTTACTCAGCGTCAGGTCCATCAGGATCTTCAGATCGCTCTGTGGTATTCCTTTGCCTGCAACAATCTGGATGAGTACCGCTATTACTGCAAGGCGGCAGACTGGATGAAGGATTCAGAGAAAAATGCTGTGGGCTGCGCCATGTGGTACTATCGCTATTCCGTGGCCTTAATGTACTGCGGACGGCTGGAAGAAGCGCTGAACTATGCAGAAAAAGGGATTCAGGAGGAGCCGGGTTATCCATGGATCTGGTTACAGGCAGGTAAGCTGCGTAGCCACTTTGGAGATAAAGCGGGCGCGCTGGAGGCGGTTGCCCATGGTCTTGCATTGGAACCTGACGATTATGAGTTCCTTACTTTGAAAAAAGAAATTGAAAATGGCGCACCACTGGAACAGATGGAATATCACTGGATCAACCCGGATGCCGATCAAACTCTTCAGCAGGGACTGGATGAGAATGCAGATGATAAACAACGTTCTATTTCCTGTATAACGGTCAATAAGGAGGGGCTGGAACGCTTTTGGATGATTTTTGGCCCAAAACCGGAACAATATACGCCCAATGCTCCCTTTACCCAGTTCCCTTACAGGATCAACGATCATCCTGTAGATCTGGTATTTCAGATGAATGAGGGAGGAATGTCCAAGCTGAATACAGACTGGCTGGAACAACTGAAGGGGTGGATTCAGGACGGACAGTGGTTGGAACGGGAACATCCGGACGGCAGGGCGGCCCGCCTGGATACGGTGCTGGTGGGGCTGGATTATCACATCGGCCTGCTTTACAAGCTGACGGATGAGGATGTATATTTTCAAATCTTTCTGAACCCGGATGGGACAGAACAAGAGGGAACCTTCTGGTCCTCCGAGGAGAAGAGCAAGCCAGAGCTTTATACAGAAGAAGAGATGTCTGCTGTGGAGAAGCATATAAAAAGGTTTTTTGGAGAATTTGACCATGTGTTCCACGAACTGGTTTCCCCTGATATCCATGTAGATATCTGCGTTATTACGCCCTCGGAAGAAAGGGATTACTATTCGCTGGTGACAATGGGAATGGGGGCTCATCGGATGAATGTGCCGGAGGAGCTGGCAGAATACAGGCTGGAACGGGCAGAGTTGGCGATTGCCCTTCCGCCGGATTGGAAACTGGATGAAGAATCCATGAAGGAGGAGAAGTGGTATTGGCCCATTGGTCTGCTGAAGGTTTTAGCCCGGTTGCCGGCTGCTAGTGACACCTGGCTGGGATTCGGACATACGATGGACAAGCAATCTCCTTTTGCAAAGGATACGAAGCTCTGCGCCAGTCTCCTGACTGGTCCTCAAGGTGTGGAGGATGGCTGTGAGGTCTGTATCTTGCCGAACGGTGAGACAGTAAACTTCTATCAGGTAATCCCCCTGTATCGGGATGAGATGGAGTATAAACTGGAGCACAATGCAGATGCGTTAATTGAAAAAATGGCAGAGGTAAGCTTTGTGGTACAGCCAGAACGACCAAATTGTTTACATAATCTTTCTATATTCTAATTTCAGACAAGCTAAGTCCGTTTTTGGATTTAGCTTGTTTTTTTACGCAATATTTACGATATACCTATTTACAAGGTGGGTATTATCCGTTATAATAAAACCTACTTAAAAGGTAGGGAATAGGAGGAGAAAATAATGAAGGCAGATTACAAATTTGAGACATTACAGCTTCATGCAGGTCAGGAGGTGCCGGATCCGGCAACAGATGCGAGGGCAGTTCCTATTTACGCAACCACATCCTATGTATTTAAAAACTCAGCGCAGGCGGCAGCGAGATTCAGTCTGGCAGAGTCAGGGAATATTTATGGAAGGCTAACCAATTCGACGCAGGCGGTTTTAGAGGAACGAGTAGCTGCTCTGGAGGGTGGAACAGCTGCACTGGCACTTGCTTCTGGTGCGGCAGCTATTGCATATACCCTGGAGGCACTGGGACAGAATCAAGGACATATTGTTGCTCAGAAAACGATTTACGGAGGCAGTTATAATCTTCTGGCGCATACGCTGCCAGGTCTGGGGATTACAGCCAGCTTTGTGAATATTCACAATCTGGAAGAAGTAGAAGCGGCGATTCAGGAAAATACCAGAGCACTTTACATAGAAACACTGGGAAATCCGAACAGTGATATTCCGGACATTGATGCGCTGGCTTCCATTGCTCATAGACATGGATTGCCGCTGGTGGTAGATAATACTTTTGGAACTCCGTATTTGATTCGACCGATTGAGCATGGGGCAGATATTGTGGTTCATTCTGCTACAAAGTTTCTTGGCGGTCATGGAACAACGCTGGGCGGTATCATTGTAGATTCCGGAAAATTTGACTGGGCGGCCAGCGGCAGATATCCGGCAATTTCAGAGCCGAATCCCAGTTACCATGGTGTGTCATTTACACAGGCTGCAGGCCCAGCCGCTTTTGTAACCTATATTCGTGCGATTCTACTGCGTGATACAGGTGCAGCGATTTCTCCTTTTGCAGCATTTCTTCTGCTTCAGGGAATCGAAACTTTGTCGCTGAGACTGGAACGCCACATAGAAAATACGAAAAAAGTGATTGATTTTCTGGCAGGACATTCACAGGTAGAAAAAGTGAATCATCCCTCATTACCAGAACATCCGGATTACAAGCTTTATCAGAAGTATTTCCCAAGAGGAGGAGGTTCTATCTTTACTTTTGAAATAAAAGGAGGTCAGAAAGAGGCTCATGATTTTATTGACCATCTTCAGATTTTTTCCTTGCTTGCCAATGTGGCGGATGTAAAAAGCCTTGTGATTCATCCGGCTACGACAACACACAGTCAGCTTTCTAATGAGGAACTGGAGGAGCAGGGAATAAAAGAGAATACGATTCGCTTATCTATTGGTACAGAACATATTGACGATATCATCGCAGATCTGAAAAAGGGATTTGCAGCAGGAAAACAGGAGGTATAACTATGGGAAAAATTTATACATCTTCAGCACAACTGATCGGACACACACCATTGCTGGAGTTATCGAATATAGAAAAGCAGTACGGGCTGAAGGCAAAGCTTATTGCAAAGCTGGAATATTTCAATCCGTCTGGTTCTGTAAAGGATCGGATTGCAAAGACTATGATAGAGGATGCAGAGGCAGAGGGAAAAATTACGCCGGAAACGGTGATTATTGAACCAACCAGCGGCAATACCGGGATTGGACTTGCGGCAGTGGCAGCAGCCAGAGGGTATCGGCTGATCATTGTAATGCCGGAAACGATGTCAGTAGAGCGGAGACAGCTGATGAAAGCCTATGGGGCAGAGCTGGTGTTAACAGAAGGAGCAAAGGGAATGAAGGGGGCAATTGAAAAAGCGCAGGAGCTAGCGCAGGAGATCCCCAACAGTTTTATTCCAGGTCAGTTTGTGAATCCGTCCAATCCGAAAGCGCATCGGAGCGGCACAGGTCCGGAGATTTACGAGGATACAGATGGAATGGTAGATATTTTTGTGGCAGGTGTGGGAACTGGGGGAACTATTACTGGTGTGGGAGAATATTTGAAAGCACGAAAACCGGAAGTAAAGGTAGTGGCAGTTGAACCAGAGGATTCTCCGGTACTCTCCTCAGGAAGAGCTGGAGCTCACAAGATTCAGGGAATTGGAGCAGGATTTGTGCCTGATATTTTAAACACACGTATTTATGATGAGGTGATTTCGATTTCCAATGAAGCGGCATTTGCAGCCAGCCGTTTGATTGGAAAAAAGGAAGGAGTTCTTGTTGGAATTTCTTCAGGCGCTGCAGTAGCTGCTGCCATTGATCTGGCCGGTCGTCCGGAACATGAAGGAAAAACGATTGTTGTACTTCTTCCAGATACCGGGGATAGATATTTATCCACTTCGCTGTTTACAGAAGAATAAGTTGCCTTGTTCTGTGCATTCATGGTATGATTGCCCTGAGAGAGGTGTTTGTTATGATGATTTCAACGAGGGGAAGATATGCGCTCCGTGTCTTGATTGATCTTGCGGAGCATGCTGAACGAGGTTATGTACCTATGAAAGAGATTGCAGAAAGGCAGGAAATTTCACTGAAGTATCTGGAACGGATTCTTCCGGTATTGTCGAAGAATGGATTGATTGAAGGGATACAGGGAAGAGGCGGAGGATATCGTTTGAACCGTTCGCCTGAGGATTGCAGGATTGGAGAGATTCTTCGTTTGACAGAGGGTGATTTGGCACCAGTTGCCTGCTTGGAATGTGACGCTAAGCCCTGCAACAGAATGGGAGAATGCCGTACCTATCCGATGTGGAGAGAATTTTATCAGTTGGTGACAGACTATTTTGATCACAAGACCCTTGCAGATATTATAAAAGCCAGCTGAATCAGAGGGTGGTTTGAAAATCATAGTTTCCCGGTCTTCCGAAAATGGAGGATCGGGGAATTTTATGTCATAGGAAAGTGTGTCCTGTGACATAAAAACGCTCCGCGAGCGAGCTTCTTTTTATGCAGAAAAGCTGTAAAAAGCAGGAGTTCTTTTCTTCTGGCAGAAACACCTGCTTTCCCCGCAAACAATCTTGTGATATAATAATCCCCAGTAAAGGGGAAGAAGAACAATGGAGACAAAACTGATAAAGATTCAAGATTCAGAATGGATAAAAGATGAGGAACTGGCAGAAGCAGCCCGGATTATCCGGGAGGGCGGCCTTGTGGCATTTCCTACAGAGACGGTATATGGACTGGGAGCAAATGCTCTGAATGAGGATGCGGCCCGGAAGATTTACGCAGCAAAGGGACGCCCATCAGACAATCCTCTGATTGCCCATATTTCCTGTATGGAGGAGCTGGAGCCGCTGGTGAAGGAGATTCCGGAAGCAGGAAGAAAGCTGGCGGAGGCATACTGGCCGGGCCCGCTGACAATGGTTTTTCCAAAAAGCGAGATTGTCCCTTATGGAACAACCGGCGGCCTTGATACGGTTGCAGTGCGTATGCCCAGCGATCCCATTGCGGGCAGGTTGATTGCACTGTCCGGTGTGCCGATTGCAGCGCCCAGCGCCAATACTTCCGGGCGGCCAAGCCCGACGACAGCTCAGCATGTATGGCAGGATATGAACGGAAAGATTGAGATGATCCTGGATGGAGGTCCGGTGGGGATTGGAGTGGAGTCTACGATTGTAGATGTGTCTGGCCCTGTTCCGGTGCTTCTGCGTCCCGGCGCAGTTACTATGGAAATGCTGGAAGCAGTTGCCGGCCAGGTGGAGATCGATCCGGCTATTCAGGGACCGCCAAGAGAGGATTTGCGTCCCAAAGCGCCGGGAATGAAATACCGCCATTATGCTCCTCACGGAGATCTGATTTTGGTAGAAGGCGATCTGGAGGCTGTTGTGGAGCGGATCAATTCTCTTTCCCGGGAACGCGAAGAAGAGGGATGCCGGGTTGGAGTAATCTGCACAGAGGAAACCAGAGAACGGTATCACTATGGAGAAATTCGCAGTGTGGGCCAGAGAGCCAAAGAAGAAACCATTGCCCACAATCTGTTTGCCGTTCTGCGGGAATTTGATGATCTGGGAGTGGACTATATTTATTCAGAAAGCTTTTCCAGAGATCATCTGGGTCAGGCGATTATGAACCGCCTTACGAAGGCAGCAGGATATCATGTGATTCATGTATAATAAGGAGGGAAGGCTGTTGAGCAGTACGAAAAAAAGAGCAGATTATATTTCCTGGGATGAATATTTTATGGGCGTGGCAGATTTGTCCGGCAGGCGCTCTAAGGATCCGAATACCCAGGTGGGAGCGTGTATTGTCAGTGAAGACAACAAAATTTTATCAATGGGATACAACGGCTTTCCGAGGGGATGCTCAGACGATGAATTTCCCTGGGGAAAGGATGAGGAGACTACTGACCCGTACAGCGCTAAGTATCTGTATGTGACTCACAGTGAGCTGAATGCTATCTTAAACTACCGGGGCGGCAGTCTGGAGGGAAGCAAGCTGTATGTAACTCTGTTTCCCTGCAATGAATGTGCAAAGGCGATTATCCAGGCAGGGATTAAGACAATTATTTATAAAGAAGACAAATATTCGGACTCTCCTTCTGTTCGTGCATCGAAGCGGATGCTGAATGCGGCGGGAGTACGGTATTATCAGTATGAAATTACGGGAAGAAAGATTGAGATTGATGTATAATGATGAAATTTTTACTGGCAGCGGTGAATGCAAAGTATATTCATTCTAATCCCGGGATTTACAGCCTGAAGGCGTATGCAGAGCGGACACGGGGAGACCTGTTCCCGGAAGGGGCAGGGCTCCCCTCTGTTCATGTGGAGATAGGTGAATATACGATTAATAATCAAATGGAACAGATTCTGGAGGATATTTACCGGAGAAAGCCGGATATGGTGGGATTTTCCTGCTATATCTGGAATATTGTACCCTGTCTGGAGCTGGTTCGGGATCTTCATAAGGTGCTTCCGGACACAGATATCTGGCTGGGCGGTCCAGAGGTGTCCTTTGATGCTCCGGAATTGCTTTTGCGGGAGCCGGAAGTTCTGGGTATTATGAAAGGCGAGGGGGAGGAAACCTTTGCCGCTCTTTTAAACTGTTATGAAAAGCTGGGAATGTCTGTGAGAAAGTCAGTGGGAATGTCTGGCTGCAGAGACCAGGAGAAAAAGGAGGAAGAATTTTGGGAAAGTCTTTCTTCTCTTCCTGCGGCAGCCTATCGGGGGAAGGATGGAACTATTCAGGATCATCCTGTTCGCCCGGTCATGGATATGAGCCGGATTCCCTTTCTTTATTCCCGGCTGGAGGGCTTTGAAAACAGAATCATTTATTATGAAAGCAGCCGGGGCTGTCCTTTTTCCTGCAGCTATTGTCTTTCTTCTGTGGATAAATCCGTCCGTTTCCGGGATTTGGAACTGGTAAAGAGGGAACTGGATTATTTTCTGGAAAACCGGGTTCCGCAGGTGAAATTTGTGGACAGGACCTTTAACTGCCGTAAGAGCCATGCACTGGAAATATGGAGACATATTAAGGAGCATGATAATGGGGTGACAAATTTTCATTTTGAAATTGCGGCGGATCTTCTGGATGAGGAGGAATTGGAGCTGATTGGAATCATGCGGCCCGGACTGATTCAGCTGGAAATCGGTGTGCAGAGCACCAACCCAAGAACGATCCGGGAAATTCACCGGGTTATGGATCTGGAACGGCTGAAAAAGGTGGTGGTCCGCATCAATGCCGGCCATAATGTGCATCAGCATCTGGATTTAATTGCAGGCCTGCCCTGGGAGGATTATTCCTCCTTCCACCGATCCTTTAATGAGGTATATGCCATGGAGCCGGAGCAGCTTCAGCTGGGATTTTTAAAGGTATTAAAGGGCTCTTTTATGTATGAGCAGGCAGAGAACTATGGACTGGTTTACAGAGATAAGCCGCCCTATGAGGTGCTGTCTACCAAATGGCTGTCCTATGATGATGTGCTGAAGCTGAAAGGGATTGAGAATATGGTGGAGGTGTATTACAACAGCGGACAGTTTACCAGGACGCTGAAGTATCTGGAGGACTGGTGGAAGGACGCCTTTGTTTTGTATGAGCAGCTGGCAGACTATTATGAGCAGAGGGGACTGACAGGGCTGAATCACAGCCGCCTGGCCCGGTACGAAATTCTCCACGATTTTGTAGAGGAACGGACAGAAGGTGAATTTCTGATGGGGGCAGAGGATGCGCTTATGTGTGACCTTTATCTGAGGGAAAATGCAAAAAGCAGACCGTCCTTTGCACTGGATCAGAGTCCCTATAAGGAGAAAATCCGCAGTCTGACTCCAGAGCTGCGGGGGCTGGGAACCAGGGTTCATGCAGAGGTGCTTCGCAGCGGAAAAATTATGCTGTTTGATTACAGAAAGCGGGATCCCCTTACACATAATGCAGAGATGATCTGCCTGGAGCCGGAGAAGGCCTGTTTAGAAGAAACCACCTGCTAAAGAAGGGAGTTCTGTCAGGATCTTTCCTGTGCGCGGGAGGGAAACAGACGCAGAAGCGACCCGCCGCAGGCGGAGAAGCTCGCTTGCGAGCTTCTTTTTTAAAATAGGAGAATTTAAGGAAGGAGCGTCCGTTCAGGGGGCAAATGTGGAGACAGAGTTCTGTAACCATATTTGCCCTTTGGGCGGCAAAGGAGTGGAAGATGAAGAAAGAAACCAGGGCAGAGCGGGAAATACGGATCAGTCAGATTCTGGAAGCTATGGACAGAGAATACGGGACAGAGTACCGCTGTTATCTGAATTATGAAACACCCTGGCAGCTGTTGATTGCCGTAATTCTCAGCGCCCAGTGCACAGATGCCAGGGTGAATCTGGTGACGGCGGATCTATTTCAAAAATACGATACTCTGGAGAAATTTGCCGGTGCAGAGGTGAAGGAGCTGGAGCAGGATATTCATTCTATCGGCTTTTATCACAGTAAGGCAAAAAATATTATTTCCTGCTGTAAACGGCTGATAGAGGAGCATCAGGGGGAGGTTCCACGAACGCTGGAGGAGCTGACGGCTCTGGCAGGTGTCGGGCGAAAAACGGCCAATGTAATCAGAGGGAATATTTACCACGAGCCAAGCATTGTTGTGGATACTCATGTAAAACGGATATCCAGAAAGCTGGGGCTTACCCGGCAGGAGGATCCGGAAAAAATTGAGTATGACCTGATGAAGGTTTTGCCGGAGGATCACTGGATTCTCTGGAATATTCATGTAATTACGCTGGGACGTACAATCTGTACAGCCCGAAGTCCCCGGTGTGGCGAATGTTTTCTTCGCTGTCTGTGTCCATCTGCAGAGGATATGGAAAAAGAGAAGACAAAAAAAGAGAAAACAGGGAATTCTGGAAGCAGAAAGGGAGAGCGGTTATGAGCGGGGACAGAAGAGAGAACCCTGTGAGGATTCCGAACCAGTATATTGCAGTTGACCTGGAAACAACAGGGCTGGATCCAAAGCGGGACAGGATTATTGAGATTGGAGCCATTCGGGTGGAAAACGGGCAGAAAACGGCATCGTTTCACACAATGGTCAATCCAAGAAGGACGCTGGAGGAACGGATTGTTCAGCTGACGGGTATTTCCGATGAAATGGTGGAGAATGCGCCGGACATTGGGGATGAAATAGGAGAGTTTCTTGATTTTTGTGGACAGCTTCCTCTTCTTGGGCATCATGTTATTTTTGATTACAGCTTTTTAAAGCGGGCAGCAGTTAATCAAGGGCTGGAATTTGAACGGACGGGGCTGGATACGCTGCAGCTTTGCCGCAGATTTATGCCACAGGAGGAAAAGAAAAATCTGGAGGCGGCATGTCGTTTTTTTGAGATACAGCGTCAGGGAGCTCACAGAGCGCTGGGGGATGCAGAGGATGCCCACAGTCTGTACCAGCGTCTGATTGCCCTTTATGGAGAGACAGAACCGGGAGCATTTGCGGAAAAACCCCTGATTTATAAGGTAAAACGGGAGCAGCCGGCCTCGAAAAAGCAAAAAGAGGACTTGCGGTATTTACTGAAATATCATAAAATAGATTTACCTGTGCAAATTGACTACCTTAGCCGGAATGAGGCATCCCGGATTACGGATCAGGTGATTTCACAGTATGGAAGAATCAGGCATTAGCACAATATCGGAAAAAGAGGTGAATGGAACGATGATGAACATGAATAATAATAAAAACAGAAAGATTTTTGTAGCAGTAATTGCGGTGATTCTGGTACTTTCTATGATTGTGCCGGTTGTGGCCGCAGCACTGATGATCTAAAAAATCTGAGGGAGCGATTATGAAAAAGAGAAGCATTTGGAGCGGAGCAGCCCTGGCAGCAGTTATGAGCCTTTTTATGGCAGCTCCGGTGTCTGCAAAGGAAATGACAATTCCAGACGGAGTTTTCGTAGGAGACATTGAGTTAGGCGGAATGACAAAAGAAGAGGCCGGACAGACGATTCAGGATCATGTGAATACTCTTGCGGATCGGAAGGTTACGCTGGACATTGAAGGAACGCCTGTGGAAGCTACTGCGGGAGAACTGGGATTTACCTGGAGCAATCCGGAGGCGGTGGAGGAAGCGGCGTCTCACGGGGCTGGCGGAAATCTGATCCAGCAGTATATGGAACGAAAGGATCTGGAAAAGGAGCCGGTTCACATTTCTCTGGAAACAGGGGTGGATGAGGCGGAATTTGCTGAGTTTGTGAACGCCAACTGCCAGGGGATGACGGCAGAGCCGCAGAATGCGGTGATTACCAGAGTGGACGGCAAATTTGAAATTACACCTGAAGTGGATGGAAAAACGGTAGATACCGAGGCCACAAGGGCAGCGCTGGAGACGGCGCTTGCAGAGGCAGATGCAGAAGCAGTAACAGTAGAAGCAGCCATAACTGTGAAGGAGGCAGCAGTCAGAGAAGAGCAGCTTGCTACCATACAGGACGAGCTGGGAAGCTTTTCTACGGACTTTAGCAGCAGCGGAGATTCCAGATCAGGCAACCTGCAGAATGGAGCAGCCAAAATCAACGGACATGTTCTGATGCCAGGGGAAACCCTGTCCGGTTATGAGTGTATGCATCCGTTTACCAAAGAAAACGGATATTTTTCCGCAGCAGCTTATGAGAACGGACGTGTGGTAGACAGTATTGGAGGCGGCGTCTGCCAGATTTCCACAACCCTGTATCAGGCAGCTCTCCGCGCAGAGCTGGAGATTGTTCAGAGACAGAACCATTCCATGATTGTAGGCTATGTAAAGCCATCTATGGATGCGGCTACAGCAGGAACGGTAAAGGATCTGAAGGTGACGAACAATTACAGCACACCGATTTATGTTGAGGGATATACCAAGGGACGGACGCTGACTTTTACGATTTATGGAAAAGAGACACGTCCGGCTAACCGGACTGTGGAGTTTGTTTCAGAAACGCTCAGTACCATTGATCCGGGAGAACCGGAGATAAAAGTGGACAATTCCATGGCTCCTGGTACAAGAAAACAGGTACAGTCCGCTCATACCGGAATCAAGTCCAGATTGTGGAAGGTTGTAAAGGTAGATGGAACAGAGACAGAACGCACTCTGCTTCATACAGATACCTACAATGCCTCCAAGGCCATTGTTATGGTAGGACCGGAAGTTCCGGCGTCAGCCCCAGTGGAGACAGCGCCTGTGACAGACAGTCCGGAGGAGTCCGCAGAGGAAGTACCGTCCACGGAGTTTTCTGTTGTTGAAGGAATTCACGGAGGTCCCGGTGTTTCTTCAGAAGAAAAGGCCAGCTCCGCAGGAGAGGGAGGCCCAGGAGAAGCGAGTACACCGGCTCCGGCAGCAGGTCCGGGAGAAACCAAAGCTCCGGTTCCGGCAGCGGGCTCGGGAGAAACTGAGGCGCCTGCTCAGTAAAAGGCGATACGGTCTTTTCTGCAAAGGGACTGGATAGAATGAAAAAAGAGGACAAACAGCATGATGCGAAGAATTGAGCGGCAGAATACTGGAAAGCTGTGTGCCGGCCAGGATCTGATTGTGGTGGGAAATCCCGGACTGTCGGGAGCGGCAGTGATTGCAGAACGCTTTCACAGCCATTTGAAGACCTGGTTTTCCGAGGAGTATCTGGAGGAACTGAAAGCGGACAGCCAGAATGCAGAAGGAGCGCTGGAGCCGGCTCTGGCAGAGCTGGCCTCTGAGATTACAGAATCAGAGCCCATAGGGGAAGGCGGCGTTTTAAAGGCGATCTGGAACCTGACCGGAGCCTATGAAACCGGCGTTCGGTTTGCCCTGCGGCAGATTCCACTGACTCAGGCAACCATAGAGATTTGTGAGCGGTTTGAATTGAACCCTTACCGGCTTTACAGCAGCAGCTGTGTACTTTTGACCTCAGAAAACGGAGGCCGCCTGGTGCAGAAGCTGAAAGAACGGGGAATTGAGGCCGCAGTCATCGGCGCAGTTCAGAAAGGGATTGCAAGAGAAATGATTGTTCAGGACGGACAGGGATTTCTGGAACGTCCCCAGCCGGATGAATTACTAAAAGCAGTTCCGGATTATCCGGTAAAAACGGAAAATAGTCCGGAATAGTTATCAAAATATAAAAATGGGAGGCAGTCTATTATGAGAGAGAAAATTTTGGCGGTTATCGAAAAAAACAGCAGAATCGATATTCATGATCTGGCAATTTTGTTAGGAGAGAATGAAGTCGCGGTGGCCAATGAGATTGCCGAAATGGAAAAAGAGCGGATTATCTGCGGATATCACACGCTGATTAACTGGGACAATACCAGTGAGGAAAAGGTCAGCGCTCTGATTGAGGTTAAGGTAACGCCTCAGAGGGGCATGGGCTTTGACAAGCTGGCAGAGCGGATTTATCAGTACAGTGAGGTGAATGCCCTGTATCTGATGGCCGGTGGATTTGATTTTATGGTAATTATTGAGGGAAAGACCATGCGCCAGGTAGCGCAGTTTGTTTCTGACAAGCTGGCTCCGCTGGATTCAGTATTAAGTACGGCCACCCATTTTGTTTTGAAAAAATACAAGGATCACGGAACTGTTTTAAGCGAGGAGATCCAGGACGAAAGGATGCTGATTACACCGTGAGAGATCCGTTAAATAAAATTATTACTTCGATTCCGCCTTCAGGAATCCGGAAATTTTTTGATATTGCCAATGAAATGCAGGATGTGATTTCTCTTGGTGTGGGAGAGCCGGATTTTGATACGCCCTGGCATATCCGGGAGGAAGGCATCTATTCTCTAGAAAAAGGAAGAACCTTTTATACAGCCAATGCAGGTCTGCGGGATCTTCGGGTGGAGATTCACAATTATCTGGAAAGACGCTGTCATGTAAGCTATGATCCGGACAAGGAGATTGTAGTGACAGTAGGCGGCAGCGAGGGAATTGATATTGCTATGCGGGCTATGCTGGATCCGGGTGATGAGGTGCTGATTCCTCAGCCCTGCTACGTTTCCTATGTGCCCTGCGCCGTTTTGGCCGGAGGTGTTCCTGTTGTGATTGAGCTGGAGGAAAAGGATCAGTTCTGTCTGACACCGGAAAAGCTTCTGGAAAAAATTACGCCGAAGACAAAGCTTCTGGTACTTCCTTTCCCCAACAATCCTACCGGAGCAGTGATGAACCGCCGCCAGCTGGAGGAGATTGCAAAAATTGTAATTGAACACGATCTGTTTGTTCTTTCTGATGAGATTTATTCGGAATTAACCTATGGAGAAGAAGAGCATGTAACTATTGCTTCCCTTCCTGGAATGCAGGAAAGGACAGTGTTGATTAATGGATTTTCCAAGGCTTTTGCCATGACAGGATGGCGTCTTGGATATGCCTGTGCTCCTGCTGTGATTTTAAAGCAGATGCTGAAGATTCATCAGTTTGCCATTATGTGTGCGCCCACAACCAGCCAGTATGCGGCAGTAGACGCTTTGAAAAACAGCGATGAGGATGTAAAGCGGATGCGGGAATCCTATGATCAGAGACGGCGTTATCTTCTTCATGCCTTCCGGGAAATGGGAATGGACTGTTTTGAGCCTCTTGGAGCATTTTACATATTCCCCAGTATCCGGCGGTTTGGTATGTCTTCAGATGATTTTGCCATGGAGCTGCTGAAGGCAGAGCGGGTAGCTGTTGTTCCGGGCACTGCCTTTGGTCAGGCAGGGGAGGGACATCTGCGTGTGTCCTATGCCTATTCCTTAAAGAGCCTGAAGGAGGCTTTGGGCCGGATTGAGCGGTTTGTGAATACCTTAGACAGCCGGGAAAGGTGAGAGAGGAATGAATATTGTACTTTTTGAACCGGAAATGCCCTTAAATACCGGCAATATCGGCCGCACCTGTGTGGCAACCAATACCAGACTTCATTTGATTGAACCCCTGGGATTTAAGCTGAATGAAAAGGCGATTAAAAGAGCCGGACTGGATTATTGGGATAAGCTGGATGTGACAGTGTATTGTGATTTTCAGGATTTTCTGGAAAAAAATCCGGGAGCAAAGATTTATATGGCTACAACAAAGGCGCCCAAGGTGTATACAGAGGTTAGCTATGAGCCGGACTGTTATCTTATGTTCGGAAAGGAAAGCGCAGGAATTCCGGAGGAAATCCTGGTGGAAAATCAGGAGAACTGTGTCCGGATTCCCATGTGGGGGGATATTCGTTCCCTGAACCTGTCTAATTCTGTTGCTGTGGTGCTTTATGAAGCGCTTCGTCAGAATGGCTTTGAGAAGATGACCCTGGAGGGCCATCTTCACCGCCTTCACTGGAAGGACGAAGCGTCCTTGTAATTTATGTCATAGGAAAGTGCGTCCTATGACATAAAAACGCTCCGCGAGGATCGCCATGCGTCGGAAGAGAATTTTGTCGCAGAAGCGACCCGCCGCAGGCGGAGAAGCTCGCGAGCGAGCTTCTTTTTTAAAAATTGTCTGCTGTCATGACTTTTCCTGCCAGAACTTCTTCGTAGTCTTTCAGGTTGCGCAAAAGGAGCTCAGGTGTATTTAGTCCGTAGGGACATTTGGAAGCACATTTGCCGCAGTGGAGGCATTCCTTGATTTTCATCATCTGTGCCTGACCCTCAGGAGACAGGTGAGAGGCTGAGGGAGAACGGCGCAGCAGCAGAGACATGCGGGCGCAGTCATTAATCTTAATGCCTGCGGGACAGGGCATACAGTAGCCGCAGCCGCGGCAGAAGCTGCCTGACAGCAGTTTTCGATCCTGTTCAATCATAGCTCGAATAGGCTCCGTCATAGCTGGAGGTTCCTTGATAAAAGAGAGGAACTGCTCCAGCTCTTCTTTTTTCTGGATCCCCCATATGGGAAGGACATTATCGTACTGATCCGCATAGGCATAAGCGGCTGCTGCATTGGTGATCAGACCGCCGGATAATGATTTCATGGCAATAAAGCCCATGTTCTGTTCCTTACAGCCCTGAACCAGAGCCAGATCCTTTTCCGTTGCCAGATAGCAGAAAGGGAACTGAAGGGTATCGTAGAGTCCGGAGTCTATGGCCTCCTGAGCAACCGACAGACGATGGTTGGTAATTCCGATAAAGCGGATTTTTCCCTGCTCTTTTGCCTTTAAGGCAGCATCGTAAAGACCGGATTCATCTCCGGGTTTCGGACAGAAGGCAGGATTGTGGAACTGGTAAATATCAATGCAGTCTGTTTTTAAAAGCTTTAAACTGGTTTCCAAATCCTTCCAGAAATCATCTGCAGTCTGGGCGGCTGTTTTAGTAGCCAGATAGATGTGGCTGCGCACATGGCTCAGAGCGTATCCCAGCTTTTCTTCGCTGTCTGTGTAGGCGCGGGCAGTATCAAAAAAGGTAATTCCTCCGTCATAAGCCTGCTGTAAAAGAGCGGCGGCCTGTTCTTTTGTAATTCTCTGAATAGGAAGAGCACCGAAGCCGTTTTTATTGACGGTAATTCCGGTTCTTCCAAGGATAACCTCTGACATTTTTTTCCTCCTCATGTACTCAATTTTTATAGAAAGTCTAACATGGATCTGCTGTTTCATCAAGATAAAATGCCCGTTCCATAAAGACAGATGTCGCTGCCATAAAGGATAAAACTGAACAAAAATAAAAGAAATTAATGAAAAATGACGAAAAATATCGAATACAACTAAAAGAAAAATGACAAAATGCCAGTTGACGATCCGATAAAATCGAGTTAATATTTTTATCATAGAGTTTACAAAAAACTCAGAATAATAAAAATTCTAAGAAGAGAACAAGTAGGGACAGAATGCGTGTTACAGAGAATCGTCGGTGGTGAGAGACGGTCACAGCGCTGGCCGGAAAATCATCTCTGAGAAGGGAAGCCGAACGCATGGCAATTAGGTTTCCACGGGTGTTTCCCGTTACAGAAACCGCGTATGCTGGTACGCTTTGATTCGTACTTGTTTCATTCAGGAGACAGGGTGGTTGCGGATATGGATTCCGTCCCTATTTCAGGGACGGTTTTTTTTTACCATAATACACTGTTTAGGTAATGCGATGCCGCGGTAATGTATAAAATACTTTGGCGGAAGAGAGGACGGATTCAAAGATGTTCTGCAGCAGAAAGAAAAGGAGGATGTAGGTATGAAAATGTTCAAAAAAGTCATGAACGGACTGGCATTTGTGGAAAAGCTGATTCTCGCTGTGTCCACGCTGCTGATTCTGGTACTGACAGTAGGAAATGTATTTTCCAGAAAGGTAATCCATCAGTCCTGGTCATTTACAGAGGAGCTGGTGGTAGCTGTTTTTGTTCTGATTACGCTGCTGGCTGCTGCATTGGCCTGCAGAGAGGGAGGGCTGGTGAATCTGTCTCTGGTAACGGATCGTTTGCCGGCCCGTATGAAGAGAGGATTTCTTTTGGTAAATACAGTTCTTAGTGTATGCTTTACCAGCGTGCTGTTTTACTACGGCCTGGAAAAGGTGCTGGCTCAGCTGGAAAACGGAAAACGCACCTATGTGCTGAACTGGCCGGAATGGATTTTCTGGTCCTTTGTTCCCATTGGAGCCGCCTGTATGATTCTTCACTTTATTGAATTTTATCTGGACACCTGCGCCAGAGAGAAGGAGGACAGCCAGTCATGATCAGTGTAATCTTATTTCTCTCATTTTTTATTTTCCTGCTGGTAGGTATTCCCATCGGAATCTGCCTGGGACTTTCCGCAATCTGCGCAATTTTGTATTCAGGAACCTCTCTGACCATTGTTGCGACTAATATGTATTCCGGTATCAGTAAATTTCTGCTGTTGGCGATTCCGTTTTTTGTACTTTCCGGCAATATTATGGCAAAGGCGGGAATCTCCAGACGCCTTGTAAAATTTGTCAATACCTGTGTAGGGCACCGCAGAGGCGGAATTGCCATTGTATGTGTCATTGTAGCCTGCTTTTTCGGAGCAATTTCCGGTTCCGGTCCGGCTACAGTTGCTGCTCTGGGAGCAGTTCTGATTCCTGCGATGATTGAAGAGGGCGGTTTTTCTGCTCCCTTCGCTACAGCGCTGATGGCAACCTCCAGTTCCATCGCCATTGTGATTCCACCCAGTATTGCTTTCGTAGTGTACGCCTCCATTACAGGAGTTTCCATTGCAGACATGTTTTCCGCAGGAATCGTTCCCGGTATTCTCATGGGCGCTGCTCTGGTTCTGGTTGTTATGTGGGAGACAAGGGTACACAACATTCAGCCAGTTCAGGAGAAAACCAGTATGAAAGAGCGCTGGGAAGCATTTAAAGACGCGTTCTGGGGATTTCTGATGCCTGTGATTATTCTGGGAGGAATTTACGGAGGAATCTTTACTCCTACAGAAGCTGCCGCAGTGTCAGTTGTTTACGGTCTGTTTGTAGGAATGGTGATTTACCGGGAGGTGAAGCTTTCCGACCTTTGGGAGCTGACCATTGATTCAGCAAAAACCACAGGCGGAATTATGCTGATTGTAGCCTGTGCATCTCTGTTTTCTTTTGTATGCACCCAGTTTGGAATTGCTCAGGCGGCATCAGAGCTTCTGGGAACCATTGCAAAAAATCAGGTTACCTTCCTGCTGATTGTTAATGTGATTTTCCTGATTGCAGGCTGCTTTATCGATGCAAACTCTGCTATGTACATTTTTATTCCTATTATGCTTCCCGTGTGCAGAGCGCTGGGATATGATGTTGTTGCCTTTGGCGTTGTTGCGACACTGAATCTGGCAATTGGGCAGGTAACTCCGCCGGTGGGCGTAAATTTATTTGTCGCAATTTCAGTGAGGCTGAAAAAGGGTATGGAGGTTACGCTTCCTCAGATTTCCCGAGCAGTGGTTCCCCAGATTGCAGCCAGTGTGGCTGTGCTTCTTGCAGTGACCTTTATTCCTTCTCTGTCTGTGGCTTTGCCGAAGCTTCTGTCAGGAAGCTCCTACACAGGCTTAGCGGCTGCTCAGACAGACAATGGCCAGAAAAACCAGGTGACTGGAGATTATCAGGTTCCGGATTACAGCGATCTGGGATGGGAAGAGCAGACCTGGAACTTTGCATGTTCTCCAACAGAAACCAGTACCTGGGCAGAAGGCGGAAGAAAGTTCGGGGAGATGATGGAAGAGGCTACAGGCGGAAAGATTCATGTGAATGTATATGCTGCGGATCAGCTGACCAACGGAAACCAGTCCGAGGGAATTCAGGCGTTGATGGACGGAGATCCGGTTCAGGTATCTATGCATTCCAATCTGATTTATTCTGCATTTGACCCACGGTTTAATGTGGTTTCTCTGCCTTATCTGTTTGAGTCTTCAGTAGATGCTGATGCGAAGTTAGACGGCGAGGCAGGAGAAATGATGAAGGGGATTTTGAAAGAGTACGGTCTTCACTGCATGGGAATTGCAGAAAACGGGTTCCGTCAGCTGACCAACAATGTGCGGGAAGTAAAAACGGTGGACGACATGAAAAACCTGAAAATCCGCGTGGCCGGATCCAATCTTCTGATGGAATGCTACCGGAGATGGGGCGCAGATGCCACCAATTTAAACTGGTCAGAAACGTATACGGCTCTTCAGCAGAAAACCGTAGAAGGACAGGAAAATCCGCTTCCGTCCATTGATGCAGCCAGTGTTCAGGAGGTTCAGCCCTACTGTTCTCTGTGGAATGCAAATTATGACTGCCTGTTTTTCTGTATCAATCAGAAGCTGTATGACAGCCTGACTCCAGAGCAGCAGGAGGCTGTGGACGAGATTGGCCAGCTGGCGACTCAGTATCAGCGTGAAATCAACCGCTCCGGCGACAATGATATTATGAGCCGGTGGGAAAGCAGAAACGGAGTAGAAATCACTCCTTATGAGGAGATGGATATTGATTCCTTTAAGAAGGCAGTAGAAGGAATTGACGAATGGTATATTGAAGAGCTGGAAAAGCAGAATTACCAGAATGCAAGGGAACTGGTAGAGGCTTTTCGGAGCTAAAATGAAAAAGAAAGAAAAATAAAAACAGCGTTTTTTCAGGCAAAGCCGGGAATCATGTCGGCTTCTGCCTGAAGGAACGCTGTTTTTCTGCTATTGCTTCGAGAGGGGGAATTGTATATAATGAAAAAGAAGTTTCCACAACAAAAGGGCGAAAAAACATAAAAGCGATAAAGAACAGCAGGAGAAAATAATGAAGAAAAACGAACCTGAGAAAAAACGATTTCCGATTATGGCGGCAGGCGCTGCAGTGCTGGCGGCCTGTCTGGTACTTCCGGCAGTGATAAGCAGAATAGAGAAAGAGGATGTCATTACTTCCGCGCAGCTGGAGAAAGCGATTGATATCAGTCAGCTGTCAACAGCGGAATTTGTGTATAATGGAATCGCGGAAAAGTATAATGAAGAGTACCCGGAACGGGTGGACTGCTACATTGCCTACAATGCAAGCGTGAAGGTTGGAATTCAGATGGAGGATGTGACCTTTGAAATTCAGGAGGAAGAAAAGACGGTGACTCCGGTGCTTCCGGATATTACGGTTCAGATTGCAACTCTGGATGAGAACTCGCTCAGCTATATTCCGAAAAATCCGGATGTTCCTCTGAAGGATATGCTGATCCTCTGTAAGGAGGATGCCATTCGGGAGGCAGGAGAGTCGGAAAAGCTGTATGAAACAGCAGAGGAAAATCTGAAAATGGTGATGGAAGCCCTTCTTTCACCGGTTCTTGAGAACGCAGGCTACTCCCTTGTATGGCAGGCTTCAAAATGACAGAAGAATGGAGGAGAACTATGAGAGGATATAGGACAGCAGGAATACTTCTGGCGTTGTCCGTAAGCATATGCAGTTTGACCGGATGCGGAGAGAAGAAAAAAGAGGCGGATTTTTCCGGAATTGCTTCGGTATGTGAGCTGGCAACCCTGAAATGTTATTATCATAATGTAGCAAAGGCAGAGACGGAGGCCAGCGGACTGTTTAAATGGCTTGGCACAGGATATAAGAAAATATGGACAGAGTACAGCGGGATTGTAGAGTTGGGAATTGACGTAAACCGTGTGTCCGTTTCCAAACCGGACAGCCGGGGAGTGGTAAAAATTGCCATTCCTGACGCAGAGATTCTGAATGTAGATCTGGATGAGGCATCTATGGGAGAGCCGCTGACAGATACAGGATTTTTTACAAAAATCACCAAAGAAGAAGAGACGGCTGCCTTGGCTGAGGCTCAGAAAAATATGGAGGAGACAGCCAGAAGCAACAGCGCTTTGCTGGCTCAGGCAAAGGAACGGGCAAAAAATGTAATTGAAGGCTATGTGAAAAATGTGGGTGAACAGCTGGGCGAAAAATATACCGTAGAATGGACAGAGGCTCCAGCCGGAGCCTCAGAAAGCGCAGGTGCAGAGGATAAGGGATTATGAAAATAAAGCTTCCTCTCTATTTCAAATTTATTTTGGGATATCTGGCCTTCGGTCTGCTGGGATTTGCCACGATTTCTACCTTTTCCTCAAGTATTATGTATGGACATCAGCTGGAATCCTATTCAGAGACGATTTATGATGAGGCAAATCTGATTGCTTCGTCATACAGTAGCGTATATCAGGGGAAAAATAATGGACAGACCAAAAAGCAGAATATGGATACGGCATATCTCCAGCTCCAGGCTGTGGCAGATTTTGCAGGAGCAGAGATCTGGATTGTCAACAGACAGGGAATCGTGGTAACAGACAGCAGCCGCTCAGCCAGGGCAGGAACAGAGATTCCCGGATTTGATCCAACGGCAACAGGAAACCGCCAGTATTCTGTCAGTGATTATTATGGACTGTTTCCCTATGATGTGATGACAGTTTCCGCGCCTATTACAGGAAATTATAATACCTATGGATATGTGCTGGTTCACATGCCTGTTTCCAGAATCCGGGAGGCCAGCAATAAAAGTCTTGATGTAGTTTATATTTCTGCGGCTTTTATTTTTGTACTGTCCCTGATTATTCTGCTGGTATTCCGCAAAACCGTATCCATTCCCCTGAAGAAGATTACGGAAGGGGCAAACGAATATGCGGCGGGAAATCTGGAATACCACATTGAGCTGAATTCCAGAGATGAGATGGGATACCTGGCGGCAACACTGAATTATATGTCCAGTGAGCTGGATAAGATGGAGGAGTACCAGCGGAATTTTATTGCCAATGTTTCTCACGATTTCCGCTCTCCTCTGACGTCAATCAAGGGATATCTGGAGGCGATTATTGACGGAACCATCCCTCCGGAGATGTACGAAAAATATCTGACCAGAGTAATTTCAGAGACAGATCGGCTGACCAAGCTGACCCAGGGAATGCTGACACTCAATTCCTTAGACAGCAAAGGATATCTTTCCCGGACTAATTTTGATATTAACCGGGTGATTAAAGATACAGCAGCTTCCTTTGAAGGAACCTGCGCCACAAAAAACATTGTGTTTGAGCTGACTTTTTCCGATACTATCCAGATGGTTTATGGAGATTTGGGGAAAATTCAGCAGGTGCTTTATAATCTGATTGACAATGCCATTAAGTTCAGCCATGCAGACTCTGTTATTTATATTCAGGCTTATGCAAAAAATGAGAAGGTTTTTATTTCTGTAAAGGATACAGGGGAGGGAATTCCTAAAGAGAGTATCAAGAAGATCTGGGAACGGTTTTATAAATCCGATCAGTCCCGCGGAAAGGACAAAAAGGGAACTGGACTGGGGCTGGCAATCGTAAAAGAGATTATCCAGGCACATGGGGAAAATATTGATGTAATCAGTACAGAAGGCGTTGGTTCGGAATTTATTTTCTCCCTTCCCCGCTCCACAAGCTTGTAGAAAAGGGAGAAAAAATGAAAATTTAATTGACATGAAATTAACGATATGATAAGCTGGAGCCGTATCCATGCGTTAAAGACGTATTTCATTTGGGAGGAAAGAAAGATTATGAGAAAATCAGGTAAGAAACTGGTTTCCGCAGTGATGGCAGCAGCTATGGTTCTGTCCCTGGCAGCATGCGGCGGCAAAACTGCCGACACAACAACTGCAGCAACAGAAGCAGCCACTACAGAAGCAGCAACTACCGAGGCAGAGACAACTGCAGCAGAAGAAACGGAACCGGCAGGCGAGAGCCAGCAGGCAGATATCGTAGTAATCGGAGCCGGCGGAGCTGGTATGACTGCAGCGATTCAGGCAGTGCAGGATGGAGCAACGGATGTAGTTGTTCTGGAGAAAATGCCGATTACCGGAGGCAATACAACCCGTTCTACCGGCGGACTGAATGCCTGTGCAACCAAGTATCAGGAAGCAGAGGGAATCGAGGATTCTGTTGATCTGTTTGTAGAAGATACCATGAAGGGCGGCAAGGAGTTAAACAATAAGGAGCTGGTTACTGTTATGGCAGAGAATTCTGCAGCAGCAGTAGACTGGGTAAATGAGATTGGCGGCGATTTAAGCGTTGTAGGCATGTTCGGCGGAGCGAGCGTAAAGCGTATTCATCGTCCTACCGATACCTCTGCAGTAGGACCTATGTTAGTAAAGGCTCTGAACAATAAGATGGCAGAACTGAACATTCCAGTTCTTCTGGAAACTACCGCAAAGCAGATTCTGGTAAATGACGAAGGCGCTGTATGCGGCGTTGTTGCTGCAGATAAAGACGGCAAGGAAATGACCATTGACTGTACCGCAGTAATTCTGGCAACCGGCGGTTTTGGCGCGAATGCAGAGATGGTAGAAGAGTACAAGCCGGATCTGGCTGGCTTTGGTACCACCAACCATGCAGGTGCAACCGGCGACGGCATTACCATGGCAAAGGAGCTGGGCGCAGAGTTCGTAGATATGGAGCAGATTCAGACCCATCCTACTGTAAATCCGGAGACCCAGACCATGTATACTGAGGGTGTGCGCGGAAACGGTGCGATTCTGGTTAATAAAGAAGGAAAGCGTTTTGTAAACGAGCTGGAGACTCGTGATGTAGTATCTGCAGCAATTCTGGAGCAGACAGACGGTCAGTGCTACCTGGTATTTGATCAGGCAGTAAGAGAGAGTCTGGCAGCGATTGAGTCTTATATTAAGAAGGGCATTGTAGCAGAGGCAGATACTCCGGAAGCACTGGGCGAGGAGATTGGCGTAGATGGCGCAGCTCTGGCAGAGACTCTGAAGGCTTATGCGGGATATCAGGCAGCAGGCAAGGATGACGAGTTTGGCCGTGAGAGCATGGAACTGCCGCTGGATCAGCCGAAGTATTATGCAGCTCTGTGTGCACCGGCTATTCACCACACCATGGGCGGTGTTAAGATTAACACAGCATGTGAGGTTCTGAAGGCAGATGGAAGCGCAATTCCTGGTCTGTTCGCAGCTGGTGAGGTTACTGGCGGCGTACACGGTGCAAACCGTCTGGGCGGAAATGCAGTAACTGATATCGTTGTATTTGGCCGTATTGCAGGTACCGGTGCAGAGGCTTATGTAGAAGCTAACGGCGGTCATACTGAGGCTGAGATTACCGCAGACGGCGGCGAGGCAGCTGCAGCTCCGGAGGTTCAGGGCAGCTATAAAGACGGCGTTTACGAGGGAACCGGCAAGGGCAACAACGGAGATATTACTGTTGAAGTAACCGTAGAGGGCGGAAATATCGTATCTGTTACCCTGAAGGAGCACGGCGAGACTGAGGGTATTTATGAAGCAGCAGAGAAGAGCGTTGTTGCTGACATTATTAAGACTCAGAGCGCAGAAGTAGATGCAGTATCTGGCGCAACCAATACCAGTAACGGTATTATGGAAGCAGTAACCAATGCTCTGGCAGAGGCAAAATAAAAACTTTAAAATAAGAATCAGGGAAATAAAATCCTGAAACAGGAAAAAGGAGCTGCAGCTCCGGTGGTAATTTCAAATGTTACCGCCGGAGCGCAGCTCCTTTTAACGTTTTACTTCGAACTTGTAGCCAATTCCCCAGACCGTAGTTAAAGCCCAGTCTGCGTGATCCTTGATTTTTTCCCGCAGCCGTTTAATGTGTACATCTACCGTGCGGGTGTCTCCGATGTATTCATAGCCCCAGATGTGATCCAGAAGCTGTTCTCTGGTAAATACCTGGTTGGGAGAGGACGCCAGAAAATAAAGAAGCTCCAGCTCCTTGGGGGGCATTTCCACGGAACGTCCCCGGTAAGTAACAGAGTAGTTCGTCAGATTGACAACCAGATCCGGATATTCCACGTATTTGCCCTGGTGGCTTTCTGTTGGAACAGACGGAGCCGGAACGGCCTGATATCGCCGCAGGACAGCCTTTACCCGTGCAACCAGCTCCTTGGAATCAAAGGGCTTGATCATATAATCATCTGCTCCCAGCTCCAGTCCCAGAACCTTATCAAAAATCTCGCCCTTTGCAGAAAGCATAATAATCGGCACCTGAGAAATGGTTCTCAGTTCCCGGCAAACCTGATAGCCGTCAATTCCCGGCAGCATCAGATCCAGAAGAATCAGATTGGGACGGAAATCCGGGAATATTTTCAACGCTGCTTCTCCGTCATTGACAATCTTCGTTTCGTAGCATTCCTTCATAAGATAAAGAGAAATCAGTTCCGCAATATTCTCATCGTCATCTACGATTAAAATCCGCTGTTTTTCAGCCATTTGTTGTGACCCTCCATGTTCAATATACAGTTTTTCAACAGTTATTTAAAAACAACAATCGTAACGCCTGCATCGCCCTCTCCGAATTCTCCAAGGTGGAATTCTTTTACAATTTTGACCTTTCGTAAATGCTTGTGTATGCCGGCACGAAGAGCTCCGGTTCCTTTCCCGTGAACCACCCGAACCTGAGGAAGATGGGCAATATAGGCATCATCCAGATATTTATCCAGCTGCGGAATCGCCTCATCTACAGTCAGACCCAGCAGGTTGATTTCCGGAGAGACAGAAGCAGATTTGGAAATTTTGATTCCGCTGCTTGAGGTGCCTTTCCGACGGTTTTCCAGACCAGGACCGCTGACAGAGTTATCCGGAAGAAGCTCCAGATCGTTTAAGTTGACCCGTGAACGGAGAATTCCCATCTGTACAAACAGATTGCCCTGGGCATCTGGAAGGGAGCTGACTGTACCCTTTAGGTTCATGGACAGAACCCGGACTCCGTCGCCTAACCGCAGGCTCTTGGGATTGATGGCCTTATGAGGCTTGCTTTCCTGTCTGAGGGAAAGCTTGCTGTCTACCTTCTTTAAATTATCCCGAAGCTTGGTGCGCTCCTGCTCCAGCGCCTTGGTATCCACACCAGAGGAGGAGGCCAGCTTATTGATATTTTTAATGGTGCGGTCTGCTGTCTCCTTGGCTTCGCGGAGAATGCGCTGGGCCTCTTCGTTAGCAGAGCGGATGATTTTGTCCCGGCGTTCATCGAAGCGTTCTTCCTTTTTCTCCAGGCTGGATTTCAGGCGGGCGATCTCAGCTTTGTAGCTCTGAATTTCCTCCCGCTCCTTTTCGATGGTAACACGGCTTTCTTCCAGATGGCTGATAATATCCTCGAAGGTTTCGTCCTCCGCCTCCAGATGATTTTTGGCATCGTCGATAATATAGTCCGGCAGTCCCAGCTTTTTGGAAATAGCGAAAGCGTTGCTCTTTCCCGGAATTCCAATGAGAAGCCGGTAGGTGGGGCGCAGAGTAGCAACATCAAATTCGCAGCAGGCATTTTCTACTCCTGAGGTGCTGAGCGCATAGACCTTCAGCTCGCTGTAATGGGTAGTAGCCATGGTGCGGCACTTCATATTGTGCAGGAAGGTCAGAATGGAAATGGCCAGGGCGGCGCCTTCGGTTGGATCTGTACCGGCACAGAGCTCGTCAAAGAGACAAAGAGAGCGGCTGTCTGCCTTTCCCAGAATATGGACAATATTTGTCATATGGGCAGAGAAGGTACTGAGGCTCTGTTCAATGCTCTGCTCATCGCCAATGTCTGCAAATACTTCTTCAAAAACAGACAGCTCAGAGCCGTCAAAGGCTGGAATATGAAGACCTGCCTGTCCCATAAGGGTAAAAAGGCCGACTGTTTTTAAGGAAACCGTCTTACCGCCGGTGTTGGGACCTGTTACAATCAGCTGATCGAAATCATTTCCCAGCCACAGAGTAATGGGCACTACCTTCTGCGGATCCAGAAGGGGATGGCGGCCGTCCTTAATGTGGATACGCCCCTGGGTGTTAAAATGGGGCTGACTGCATTTGTAATGGCGGGAAAGAGCTGCTTTTGCAAAAATAAAGTCGAGCTGTGTGAGAAGCTCCAGATCCAGAGCCAGTACTTCGGTATAGGGCGCCAGTTCGTTGCTCAGGGAAGCCAGAACAGCCTCAATTTCCTTTTGTTCCTGGATTTCCAGGGTACGCAGCTCATTATTTAACTGGATCACTGCCATGGGCTCGATAAAAAGGGTAGATCCTGTGGCAGACTGATCATGTACCATGCCGTTGACCTGACTCTTGTATTCGGACTTAACCGGAAGACAGTATCTTCCGTCCCGCATGGTAATCACTGCATCCTGCAGATAGGTGCGGCTGGAGTTGAGAATGCTGTTCAGCTGAGTGTGAATCCGGTCATTGATGCCTCGCATGGAACGGCGAACCTGGCGAAGTCCTGGGCTGGCGTCATCGCTTACCTCATCTTCTGAGAGAATGCACCGCTTAATCTCTGTGTTGACAGGGGTTAAGGGCTCCAGCGTCCGAAACATACCGTCTAAGGAGTCATCGGGAAATTCCTCGGATTCTTCGTGACGGCCATAGGCCCGGGCCCGGGCTGCGGCTGTCAGAAGAGAGCTGACAGACAAAAGCTCGAGAATGCTGAGGGCGCTGCCGATTTCCAGACGTTTCAGCGAGTCGCGGATATCACGGACGCCGGAAAAGGACAGGCTGCCCTTTAAGCGGATTCGGGAAACGGCATCGGTAGTTTCGGTCTGGGCCTGCACAATGGCTTCGTAGTCTGTGGCAGGCATCAGATTTTTACATAACAGCTTTCCGGGAGCTGAACCGGCATACTCGGTAAGCTGACTGATGATCTTATGGTATTCCAAAGTTTTTAATGCTTTTTGATTCATATATTTCCTCATTCCTGATTTCTTGATTGGATCTGGCCGGAGGCCCTGGTTCCTTTACGATTATAACACGATTTCCCGGCACAGTGAACTTTTTCTTGCACATTTGCCTTAACAAACGTATAATGGAACTAATTAGGTAAAACGGGAAAACGTCAGAAGGGGGAAGTCTGACGAAAAGGGAGGACGCGAAGTAAGGAGGTTTTAATATGCCTGAAATACGTGATCCGGGAAGGGAACAGGAAAAGAAGGAAAACCGGCGGTTTATCAGTGAAAAGGTGGTTCGTCCTGCAAGAACCAGACGGCAGATGGCAGAACGGGGTGTGGTTCTTGTTCTGGCAGCTGCCGTATTTGGAGCCGTGGCGGCGGTGAGCTTTGCAGTGACTGTGCCGATGGCAGACCGTGTTTTTGGAGAGGAACCGGCTACGGAGCCTCCGATTTCCATTCCCAAGGATGAGCCTGCGGACACATCTGCCGCAGAGACAGTACAGACCGAGCCTGAGACAGAAAGCGAGCCCATCGAGGACCAGGTTCAGTCTGTTATTGAAAATTATCACTATACGATAGAGGACTTGAATTCTATTATAGGAAGCATGAGAGTTCAGGCCCAGAAGATAGATAAGGGTATCGCTGTGGTTCATTCTGTACAGCAGAAAACGGACTGGTTTGATAATCCTGTGGAGACCTCTGGTCTCTATGCAGGCGCTGTTATTGCAAAAACCGGTCAGGAACTTTTGATTTTAACGCCGGAAGCGGCTGTGGAGCAGGCCGATTCCATCAAGGTTTCCTTTTCTGGTGTGAGTGATGTAGACGGAAAGATGAAGCAAAAGGACAGTGTGGCAGGTCTGGCTATTGTCAGCGTTTCGACGGAAGCAATGGAGCCGTCGGTTTTAGACTCTATTCAGGTTCTTCCTCTGGGCAATTCCTATATGCTCAGGGAGGGCGAGCTGCTGATTGCGGCAGGAGGACCGGCTGGGATGATTCATTCCATAGATTATGGTACGGTTTCTTATGTCCAGAAAAATGTCCAGGTTACGGATCAGCATTGCCGTCTGTTATATGCGGACATTATGACAGATACCCGCAGCGGAACCTTTCTGTTTAATACAGCAGGAGAGCTGGTAGGATGGGCGCTGGAGCCTCAGACAGAGGGGGATGGGACAAGAGAGCGGAAAGCAGCTGCGGTTATGGGGATCTCTGATTATAAGGGAATTCTGGAAAAGCTGACCAATGGTCTTGGAATACCGTATTTTGGAATTGTAGGACAGCCGGTATCAGAGGCATTGGCAGAAAGCGGGCGTCCGAGAGGAATTTATGTCATTCATGCAGTGGCGGACAGTCCCGCCTACAGTGCAGGCATTCAAAATGGGGATGTGATTACTCATATAGATGGTCATGACACAACAAATATGAAGGAATTTCAGGGAATTGTAGAAAATCTGGAATGCGGACAGGTGATTCATGTGACTGTGGCCCGCAATGGCAGAGACGAATTTACACAGCTGGAATTTCAGGTGACGGTTGGGGCCAGATAAGAGTCAGAAAGTCCGGCGCTGCACAGAGTGGCAGAAGCATTATGAAACATAGAACAGTTACGAATATAGAAAGAGGACAATTATGAAATATCTTGACAGTTTAAGGGAAGGAATGCGCATTTCGGAGGTTTATCTTTGTAAAACAAAGCAGATTGCGCTGACAAAGGCAGGGAAGGAATACGGAAATCTGATTCTTCAGGATAAGACAGGAACAGTAGATGCCAAAATCTGGGATCTGGGTTCTCCGGGAATCGGCAATTTTGAGGCTATGGATTATGTCTGTGTAGATGCAGATGTTACGATGTTTATGGGTTCTAATCAGCTGAATGTTAAGCGGATCCGCAAGGCCGACGAGGGAGAATATATTCCGTCAGATTATTTGCCGGTTTCTTCCAAGGACATTGGAAAAATGTACACAGAACTTCTGGGAATTGTGGCATCGGTGAAAAATCCATATCTGCGGAAGCTTCTGGAGAGTTATTTTGGGGATCCGGATTTTGCAAAGGCATTCCGGTTCCACAGTGCGGCAAAGAGCGTTCATCACGGCTTTGTAGGAGGACTTCTGGAGCATACGCTGAGCGTGGCAAAGATGTGCAGTTATTTTGCAGAAGCTTATCCTATGCTGAACCGGGATTTGCTGTTGACAGCGGCTTTGTTCCATGATATTGGAAAGACGAAGGAATTGTCTACATTTCCGGAAAATGATTATACAGATGACGGACAGCTGCTGGGCCATATTATTATCGGTACAGAGATGATCAGTGATCACATTCGCGAAATTCCCGGCTTTCCGCCTAAGCTGGCTTCAGAATTAAAGCATTGTATCCTGGCCCATCATGGAGAGCTGGAATATGGTTCTCCGAAAAAACCGGCAATTCTGGAAGCGCTGGCCTTGAATTTTGCAGATAATGCAGATGCAAAAATGGAAACTATGATTGAGGTACTGCAGAATGCGGGAGATAATCAGGGATGGCTGGGATATAATCGCCTGCTGGAAACCAATATCAGAAAAACCTCAGATGGGGAAGGCGGAAAGAGCCGCTGAGCCAGAAATCTGGAGGGAGGAGGCAAAGCAGCAGAGCGCAGACGGAGCACTAGGGAAGAGGCGAAGCTGCAGAGAAGAGACGAAAGCACAGAAAACAAGCGAAGCTGCATCGAAAAGGGCTGCCAGAAAGTCCGGTATCCGGAACTTCTGGCAGCCCTCTTCAGGAGGTATACGTATGTTGTATGGTTTATATGTAAACGTTTCAGCCGCGGAAAGGGGAATCACATCGGCGAAACGACTTGTTGTTGGGCGACCCGGCAACGGTTGCGCGCTGTTTGCCGCCAGGCCTTTTATATAAGCGAATAACGAACCTTCTTTGTTCATTATTATGATGCAGATCCTAAGCTGTCGTTCTGTTCCGTCCTGCATCATGGTTATATCATACCGAAAAAATGTGTCTAAAGTTTGAGAAGATTCTAAAGTATTTCCAAAATTTGGGAAGAAATTATAACTTTTTTGGGAGCAAATGTTAAGAAATTCATATAAAGACAGGGAGAAGCTATGGATTGGAAGAAAAATGATGTATTTCAGACAATAATTGAGGATATGAGCGACAGTGGGGAAGGAATCGGGAAAACAGATGGGTTTACCTGGTTTATTAAGGATGCTGTCATTGGTGATCGGGTGGAGGCTAAGGCAATGAAAGTAAAAAAATCTTACGGCTTCGCCCGGCTGCTGCAGGTGCTGGAGCCTTCCGACAAGAGAACAGCCCCTCTTTGTCCAGTGGCCCGTCAGTGCGGCGGATGTCAGATTCAGGCTATGGATTATCAGGAACAGCTGCGCTTTAAAGAAAATAAGGTCTGCAGCAATCTGCGGCGAATCGGAGGTCTGGAACATCTGATTTTCAGAGATGAGGAAGGCAGCCTGCGGAATGAAGAGGATGGAACTACCAATGCATTGCGGAAGGAAGAAAGCATTGAATCCGGTGCGATCTCTGTTTATCCGATTATGGGAATGGAGAATCCCTGGCGTTACCGCAATAAGGCACAGTTTCCCTTTGGAAGAAGCCGGGACGGCCGGATTATTGCCGGATTTTATGCCGGTCGGACCCATTCTATTATAGAGACAGAGGACTGCCTTTTGGGAGTAAGGGAAAACAGCACAATTCTTCAGTGTATCCGTGAACACATGGAGCAGTATAAAATTGAGCCCTATGATGAAGCGAATCACAGGGGACTGGTTCGTCATGTTTTAATTCGGAAGGGATTTCGGACTGGAGAGCTGATGGTGTGCCTGGTGCTGAACGGAGAGGTGAAAGCCCTGACAGAAGCGGACGTGCTTGTAGAGCGGCTGAGAGGGCTGTTTGGAGACGGAACGGCTGTAACAAGCATTTCTGTCAGTATCAACCGAGAGAAGACAAATGTAATTATGGGCAGCAGGATCGTGAATCTTTTTGGGCCAGGATACATTACGGACTATATTGGAAATGTGAAATACAGAATCTCTCCGCTGTCTTTTTACCAGGTAAATCCGGTGCAGACAGAAAAACTGTACAGTACAGCTTTGGAATATGCAGAGCTGACGGGAAAGGAAACTGTTTGGGATCTGTACTGCGGAATCGGAACGATTTCCCTGTTCCTGGCCCAGAAGGCAAAACAGGTCTATGGCGTGGAAATCGTACCTCAGGCCATCGAGGATGCCCGCGCCAATGCCCGACTGAACGGTATGGATAATGTAAGCTTCTTTGTGGGAAAGGCAGAAGAGGTACTTCCGGAACAATATGAGAAGCATCAGGTATATGCCGATGTGATTGTGGTGGATCCGCCGCGGAAGGGCTGTGATACCGTCTGTCTGGATACCATTGTAAAAATGGGGCCGAAGCGGGTTGTGTATGTAAGCTGTGATTCCGCGACCCTGGCCAGAGATGTGAAATATCTGGGAGAGAGGGGATACCAGGTGGAGAAGGTGCGGTGCTGCGATATGTTTGGGCATTCTACGCACGTGGAGACAGTTGTGAAACTGGAGCGGAAAAATTAAACAGCGAGAAATATTCTTTTTCTATTATATAATGCTTGAATAGCAAGGAATAATGAAAATAATACAAAAATATCGGATAAATATATATTACGATTAGAAATGGAAAAATTCGCCTGAAAAAAGGCGAGGTAAATCAGAAAATAATCAATTTTGTAAGTTCGGCATTACTGATAAACTATAATTGTCACAATAAGGTGCTTTTGGGACAAAAACTGGGGGTAAGGGGGGAGTATACCTGGGGAGTAGTTCAGAAAAAGCAAGTGGAAATCCAAAAAGGAGAAGGTGCATGATGTATTTGAAGCAAAAAATGCGCAGGGGTATCAGCGCAGCGCTGGTAGCAGCCATGACGGCAGGAAATATCCTGACAGTACCGGCGGCTCCGACAGAAGAAGGCATGCCGAACGTGAAGAACACTGTGGAAACAGAAAGTTATCAGGCGGAACTGAATCTTTCTGACGGAGAAATGGTGTTCAAAAACAAGGTTCGAGGAGAAAAGGAGTGGAATACGGCAGATAAGGCCATGATTCCGGGGGCGACGATGTTTCTTGAGGGAGATAACAGCGCCCGAAAGGCAGATATGACTGCCGCAAATGTACTAAACAGCATGGATGCAGACGGGGGAGCAGCAGGCATGCAGATGAGCGGTGAACTGTCCGGTGTGAAGTCATGGTTTTTCTTTGACAATGAGATTCTTTGCCTTGGTGCAGACATTGCCAATACGGGAGATACGACAGACAAGATTATTAATGTTGTAGACAACGTGACAGTAGAAAAAACAACCTATGCCGGACTGACGAACCCGGCGAACGGCTATCGGAATATTTTGAAGGCATCGGTTGATACCAATGAGAAATACAGCTGGAAAAAAATTGTAGATACTGCAACTAAGGGAAGCCATGCGAGAAACTGGCTTACAGCTTCCGGCATTGAGGATTCACAAAAGTCACTGGAATGGAGCTATGTATTTGGCGATACTATTACCAACTCTAAGGTGTTTTATCGTTTCCCAACAGAGGGAACCGGCGAGGTAAAACAGTTTGAGCTGTGGACGCTGCCGGTAAACGGCGGTTATCAGTACACTCTGGGAGCTGGAAAAAAACAGGGTGATTTTGCCAATAATGCGCCGGCAGAAACAGAAAACAGAGTTCTGGAGAATACGGGAGCTATTCAGGCTGCTGAAAATGAATCTGAGGGGACTCTGGCTGTTAATAAGTGGACAGACGGCGAGGTGAATCTGAAAGGAAAAGTGGCAGAGGTTGCTTTAAATGAAGCGGCATCTGTAGTAATTGAGAAGGACGGCGCAGCTGGCAAGGCATTGATTACTGTGGCAAAGCCAGAGTCAGGCGCATCTTCACAGATTACCCTGTCAGCAGCTCTTGATGCAGAGTCTGCAAAGGAACTCGGCTCTTTAGGAGCAGCAGAGGTTACCACAGATGGGGGAACTGTGACAATGAAGCTGGATACGGCAAAAATGAGCAGTCCGGTTTCTGTAGAAGTTCAGTTAAAGAAGATTGATGTGGTAACAGGAGAGACCATCACTCTGGTAAGAGGGGATGAGGTGAAACTGGAAACACCTGAGGAATTAACAGGAAATGTTACCTGGAGCACAAAATTTCTGAAATATGATGGAACCTATCTTCGTAATGTAGGCTCATCCAAGAAGAAAAGAGAGCTGAAGGAAGGAGAGACGGATGGCACTCGTAAGGCTGGAGATGCGACAGCGGATCATCTGCTTTCCGTAACCGGAGTACAGGACGGAGCCATCCTGAATGCCAAGAATAAAGGTGAGATGGTTGTTGTTGCAGCGGATGAAAGCGGCAAGAGCAAGCAGTGGAAGGTGAAGGTTCTGCATGAGGATCCGGCAAATCTTCCAGAAGCAGGGCCGGAGGACTATGCAAAGATCCGTACAGCCTGGAAGGAGTCTCTGATTGGAACAAATCTGACAGAAGAGGATGGCGGACAGGAGATCCTGGATATCATCAATGCAGAGGCAGAGGGGTATTGGAATGCCTATGCCTATAAGGGACAGGAAACCTGTGAGGATGTTCCGTGGAAAGGGGACATTGGAGGAGGAAAAGAGAATCCGGATGTTCCTTACGAGGACGACGCAGTGGAATTCCGTCCTGCATTCCAGAAGGTTCTGTCTATGTGTAAGGCTTATGCGTCAGAAGGCGGAAAGCTGTACCATAATCAGGACATGCTGAAAGATATTATTCATATTCTGGATTATATGTGTACCCGTTGTTATGTTCCCAAGAGCCAGACCGATAACTGGTGGACCTGGGAAATCGGAATGCCAAAGGATCTGATTCCGGCTCTGATTCTGATTTATGACGAACTGTCGGAAGAACAGATTATGAAATATACAGAGGCGCTGTATTTCTTCCAGCCGGATCCTTACTGGGAGGGCGCAATCAACACAGCAAGCACCCATGTAAAGGGATATCGAGCAGCTCAGGGCGCCAACATCATCGACTGTTCCACAACGGCAGTTGGTTTGGGCGCTTTAAGAGAAGATAATGAGCTTGTTTATCTGGGAATGATGGCCTCTTCTCAGACCTTTGTAATTCAGCAGGTAGAGGACAGTACGAAGCTGGCAGAGGAAGGCTTTAAGAGCGGCTTCTATCCAGACGGCTCCTATATGGATCATGGACGTCTTGCTTATCTGGGTTCCTATGGCGTTGAATTCATGAAGGGCGGAGTAAAGATCCCGTCTCTGATTGGCGGAACTCCGTGGCAGTATCCGGAAGAGGTTCAGAAGAATCTGGAATATTATATTGTAGAAGGCTTTGGAAACGGAATATACCGGGGAATGATGTTAGACTGCCTGAAGGGCCGTTCTGTAGCCAGACCTGGAGGAAGCAACCGGGCAGCTGGCCGGGAGGCTATGATCTGCATTCTTCAGATGGTAGATTCTCTTAGCGCAGAAGCAAGAGCAACGACTCTTCCTATGCTGAAATCCTGGCTGGAAGAGGACGAGGGATTTATTGATTCTCTTCAGGGCGCAGAGAATATGGCAATTAAGAAGAAGGCAAGAGAAATTCTGGAAGACTCTTCAATCGAAGGCTATGTGGCACCGGTACATAAGTCCTATCCTCTGATGGATCGAGCTTTCCACAGAATGGATGATTATTTATTTGCAGTTTCCATGTTCTCCGAGCGTACACAGAATACGGAGATTATGAATGATGAAAACAGGTTTGGATGGCATCAGAATGATGGTATGACCTATATCTATGATCGCGATGACATGTATACAGAGAATTTCTGGAATACCGTGAACCCGCTGCGTCTTCCGGGAACAACGGTTGCAGCTATGAAGATTGATAATGGCGCACCGGACAGCTCTGGATTTATTCAGAAGGGCGACTTCCTGTCTACAGAAAGCTGGGTAGGCGGAAGCAGCATCGGAAATTACGGTATCAGCGGTATGGCATTCAGCGGAAAGATCAAAGGCGCAGAGGGAGATGCATCGACAACCTATGCTCCAGAGTTAAACGGCAAGAAGTCCTGGTTTATGTTTGATGATGAGATTGTCTGTCTGGGTGCGGATATTAACAATAAGAACATGAACGTTCCGGTAGAAACAACCATTGACAACCGGAAGCTGGATCAGGATGGAAACAATGGATTCCTGGTTGACGGACAGGAAATGGATCTTCCTGTAAAAGAGGCAAATGTTAAGGAGCTGGCAGACCGCAGCGTGGATGTATCAGGCGTTGCCTGTGAGGACATTCGCTGGGCTCATGTAGAGGGAACGGAATCTGCAGGAACCGGTTATTATTTCCCGGAGGAAAATACAGAGATTCAGGTACGTCGGGCAAAGACAACCGGAAGCTGGCGCGATATTGGAACCTTTGATGGAGAAAGCACGGAAAATTATCTGGAAATGTGGTTTGACCATGGGGAAAATCCCACTGGAGCATCCTACAGCTATGTTCTTCTGCCGGAAACTGACGCGGGAGAAACAGAAGCCTATGCGGCAGCGCCGGAGATTGCTGTTTTAGCCAATAATAAAGATGCGCAGGCTGTATACCATAAGGGTCTGAATATAACAGGCATTAATTTCTGGAATAAAAACGGCGGATCGGTAAATGATGTAACCAGCAGCAGCGCAGCATCTGTGATGCTTCAGGAGTCAGAGACAGGCCTGCTGACCGTAGCAGTTTCTGATCCGACTATGAAAAACCAGGGAACCATCCAGATTACTATTCGCAAGCCGATTGCCTCTGAAGAAAAGCTGGATGAAAATGTATCCTGTGAACAGAAGGAAGATGGAAGTGTAGTTTTAACCTTCCAGATGAAGGGAACCAACGGCGCCTCCTCCATGGCAGAGCTTCAGCTGCAGGCGTCTGTTTATCCGGCAGCTGTTCGTCTGGAAAATGGTGAGAGCCAGCAGTTTGAGGTTCGTGATTATGGTATGGGAATCCAGGAAACATCCTGGTCTGTATCTGGAACAGAACAGGAACTGGCAGAGGGTACCACAGTAGATGAAAATGGACTGCTTCAGATTGACGAGGAAGAGGCAAATAATGCCCTGGTTGTAACTGCAGATACAGATGCAGGAGCAGAGCTTCAGGCATATGTATCCTTAGGCAGCCCGGCGTCTGCAGAGCTTCCGCAGGAGATTCAGGATCTGAAAATCACCATAAGGAATGCTCTGAAGGCAGCAGAAGAAAATGGAACAGATTCTGAAGAGGCCAGAGAGGCTGTGAAGCTTGCAGTAGAAGAAATTGCGGATACAGACAATGATAAGCTGATTCGCTACATGATGGATGATGTTCTGGCTGTTTCTGAGCTGTATCAGGAAGCATTCGCAGGAACTGAGTATGCAGTGGAGGAGGCAGAAGAGATATCTGAGGATGCCGCAGAGCTGAGTCCAGCAGAAGCTCAGGGTATGGCTTTAAGTATTCTGCCGTCTGAGGCAGAAGGTCCTTCCAGAGCAGTTCTGGTGATTGGCGAGGCTGAGGAAGAAGACAGACCGACAGCAACACCGTCTAATGCAGAGATTCTCGATGAGGAGGATGCAGACATTGTAGACGAGGATGAGTGGATTCTGTCTGAGGACGAGGAAGCAACACCGTCTAATGCAGACTTCGTGGAGAATCGCAAGGCCACTGCGTCAAATGCAGATACAGAAGAAGATGCTCCGGCAGCAAAGGCAACGGATTCCAATGCAGAAGAGCCGGATAAAAAACCGGTAGTTCCGGAGAAGCTTGGCGGCGTAAAAGTAGATGCAGAGCACTGCTATAGCTTTGGAACGCAGTTGTTCCTGGAAAAGGAAGACGGAGAGAGAAACAGACTGTCTATGAAGGCTCCGATTCGCCTGGAGGTAGCTCTTCCAGAGTGCATTGATCCGGAAAGAAAGATAGTGGCAGCAGTATTTGGTGAAAACGGAAAAGAATATCCTCTGACCTGGAA
>NZ_CAXSLG010000013.1:0-63553 GCF_964238185.1 Lachnoclostridium sp. Marseille-P6806 | reverse complement strand
TATGGGGTCTTAGCTCAGCTGGGAGAGCATCTGCCTTACAAGCAGAGGGTCATAGGTTCGAGCCCTATAGGCCCCATTTTTCAATCAATAGCATCTGGTCTTTTGCCGATATGGCTCAATTGGCAGAGCAGCTGATTTGTAATCAGCAGGTTATCGGTTCGAGTCCGATTATCGGCTTTGAAGTTTTATATGGGGGAATTCCCGAGTGGCCAAAGGGGGCAGACTGTAAATCTGTTAGCTGTGCTTTCGGTGGTTCGAATCCACCTTCCCCCACTCAAAAAGTTAAAAATTGATATTATCGCGGGGTGGAGCAGTCTGGAAGCTCGTCGGGCTCATAACCCGAAGGTCATAGGTTCAAATCCTATCCCCGCAATTGTGCCTTGGTAGCTCAGTTGGTAGAGCAGAGGACTGAAAATCCTCGTGTCACTGGTTCGATTCCGGTCCAAGGCATATGGGCGTGTAGCTCAGTCGGTAGAGCACTTGACTTTTAATCAAGTTGTCCGGGGTTCGAATCCCCGCACGCTCAGTGAGGTCGTTTTCCGTGTAAACACTAGGGAAACGGCTTTTTTGTTGTCTGAATATCTATAAAATCCCAGAAACCTTTTTTAACTATCAAGACAGTTATCCACAATAGTTTCATTTTGAAAATACTTTATCCAGATGAGAATGTCTGTTTTCCAATGCAATAAGACTATGAGCAAAATGTTCATATTTTTTTGTAGTCTCAATACTTTCATGGCCCATCAGGATTGATAAATCATAGGTATTAGAATTGCCAGTCTCACGCAAATTATCAATACAATAGTTTGTTGCAAAATTATGTCGAAGTTTATGTGATGATAAATCTAATCCGGTATCATGTTTTAAATGATTCATAAACACCTTTACAGTCGTTGTCGTAATTGGATTTCCTAAACGGCCAATAAAAACATAAGGACTGTCATGAACAGGACATACTTTTATATATTCTTTTAAGAAATATAAAGACATATTTCCTAAAGGAACAAACCTTTCTTTTGCACCTTTTCCAGTAACCTTTAAAGCCATTTTTTCAGCGTTAATATTACATTTCAATAAAGAACAAACTTCCAACTGACGAAGACCAGAATCGAGCATTAAAGCAATTATAGCCTTATTTCGTGCAGCTATCCAAGGTATTGAAATCGAATTATCAATACTGGAAAATAAAAACGCTATATCAGAATCATTTAATAAATTAACCAGCTTCTTTGGTGTTTTAGGAATCTTAATTTTCTGGTAGTCGAAAGAAAGACCATATTCAACCGAAATCCATTTAAGGAAAATACGGAAATTACGAATATAAGTTGCTAAAGTAGCTTTAGCAAGCCCTTTACCCATCAAGTATTTAATATATTGAGTAGCAAGGCTATATGTAATCATTTCAAGATGAAGTTCTGTTCCTGCATAATCAACAAATATTTGAAGTATGTTTTCATAATCTTTCAGACTTTGCTTTGATAATCCGGCTAACTCTTTTTGAAAAAGAAATTCTTGCAGCATATCATTTAAAATCATAACTATCACCTATCATATTTTTTTGCTTCTTCCTCAATCATATCAAGCAATTCTTTAGATAAACGCATACGACCAGAATCAATACATTCATAAATAAAGCTTAAATCACCATCAATTTCATATATTCCAGCCATTGTAGGAGCAACCTGTTTTCTAAACCAATTACGTTTATCATCAATAGTTTTTTCAACTTTTGGTGAACAGATTCGAATTTTCTTAACTCCATCAAGAAAAGCTTCCCACCTGGGATCAGTAGAACAACGAGAATCACGAGCATTATCCTTTACAAGGAAACGAAGATAATTTGATAATATACCTAAAGCAATATCAGGTAAAGCACCACCAGCAGCCAGTAAAAGCGCTACAGTATTAGCGCGAGCACGATGCAGCTCAATCTCCCAACGAACCCAAGGAAAAGAAACAGAATCTTTTTTCTTTGAATTTTGCTCTAATTGCTTATCATAAATACGTATAAAAAGTTCACTCTTGCGACTTCCAAGATAAAGTGTACGACCAGAACAAAACCCTTTACCACCCTCAAAGTCATCCCTATATTTTTTAAATCTTGAAGTATATAAACCATTTCGAAAAATATTACAAACCTCTTCACACGTATAATAAGTACATCCCTTATCATCAATAGCCAAATCAAAACGAGTAACTTGACCCATACCTAAAATATCTCTTAAGACATCCTTTAAAACCGTATCATTAAAATCATTAACCTCATAGGCAAAACCACCGAAAGGAGTATCACAGCAATCATACTTCTTAAAATAACAATCTAAAAAATAACGTACAGCCGAACCAGACACACAAACATGAATCCCCATATCATCATTACCATCATACAAAAATGAAATAGGATATATAATATGCCGAACGCGCGATTTATAACCTTGAGCACCTTTCAACTCAGTTTTAAATTCTTTAACATTTAACCCAAAATGAGAAACAGCATCTTCCCAAGACATTATTTTTTTAATAGTGAATTCAATCCAATCAACCAAGAGATATAATCCATTATTCAAATTAATATCATTTCCAATATTCATAAAGTTTCCTTAAAACCCCTTTCTGGCTTTTGTACCCCCGTATTACCGGGGGTAAACCATTTTTTAATTCATATTCAATTAGAGCAGGAGCAGGGGCGCGCCCCCTGCGGCATAGCCGGCAGGAGGGCTTCCCCCTAAATTTTGCTTGCAAGCTGACAAGTCAATTCCATGCAGTACAGATTTTTTCAAAAGAACAAGAAGCACAATCACAGTCTTTAAACATTTCAAAAAAGCGAGATACCATTTCATCAACAATAGCCTTCAGAAAATAATCAATACATTTACATTCAAAAGATGGATTAGAAAGAGGATCACTATTTAATATATCAAAGCATTTTTTTAAAAGAATGTATTCAGCGCATAAATCAGCAGGAGACATTTCTTTATAACAAAGAGAAGTCCTTTTCATTAAATCATCTGTAAAAATATTGCAATTTTTCAAAATAAATCCCCCAAAGAATATGAATTTGTGGAGCCTGCGATATGTCCGCTTCTCCACTTCTGGAAATCCGACTTTCACGGTTGGCAGCACGCACACTATAGACATATTTCATTGCGCTTCCAGTTCTATCTACAATAGTTGCATATAAAATTGGTCTTTCGTAATAAAGGGGAAATGCTATATCATCATAGCAGGAGAAACTTGAACAAAGATTTTTACCATGGTATAATCATTAAGTAATACAATTATAGAAATAAAGTTGTTCAATAGTCGTACTACCTATGTTTAATATAGCACAGGTAGTACGACTTGTAAACCACTTATGTACTACTTTTTGAAAGGAATTTAATATGCCTTCTAAATTACCAGTAATAAAAGCAAATACGACAGATGACAATATAATAAAAATGAAATATATTGCAAAATATAATAAACGAAGTTTAGCAAAAGAGTTAGAATACATAGTAGAAAAACATATAGCAGAATTTGAATCAGAGCATGGTGAAATCAAAATAGACTGGATGTCACCTCAAGAAATCATACAAGATATAACAGATAGAATCAGCGGAAATCCACCCTATGAAAAAAACAACACAGCTCAGAAAATAGCAAAAACATTAACAGGAGTATCAACAGGAGAAAAGATAGGCGATGCAGTAATTAAAAGAAGCAAAAAAGGAAACATCACTCCCGAATAAATGCTTCAGCAGCTGCTTTCATGTAATCAAGAGGACTTAAACGGAACTGCGTTCCTACGTCCTCTTGCCTACATTTTAGCATCTAAAAACTGCGTCAAGCGTTGCCCTACGGCGTATCGTCACCGCCTGACGGCGATTCCTTGCCGCTTGACACAGACGGCAGTTCATCCCGGTAATAACGAGCAATAGCATTTTGAACTATGGTTGATTTTGACATACCATACATAATAGAATCACGTTCCAATAGATTATACAACTTAACAGGAACAGTAATGTTTAAACGTTTTTTCTCTTCATAAAACCGCATAAAATAGACCTCCTAAATATAAAAATAATTATTTAAGTTTAAGGAAAATAACAGATAATCCAAACAATTCTAACTTTTAATCAAGTTGTCCGGGGTTCGAATCCCCACACGCTCAGTGAGGTCGTTTTCCTAATATTTATAAGGAAAACGGCTTTTTTGTGTTATAGGAAAAACCTTGTCAAATATCTGATTATTTGTTAATATGAGAAGCAGGAAGAGGATGAGGTTAAGGAAGATGAATAAAAAAAATACATCTGTTAAACCTGTCTGGATTGATGAATTTGAAACCCTTTACATTACAACTTATCAAACTTTGTACCGCCATGGAAAATTGATTTTTAATCAGGAAGAAAAAGTCCGGGAGCTGCTGATCCTTACCTATATGGAGGCATATCAGAGATCGTCTCAGCTTCAGAAAGAAAAATCTCCTTTGGAATGGCTGATGAAGCGTGCAGATTTCTGGGCAGAAACAAAGCTGGAAGCTACCAGAGAAATGCTGGAATCTTCCTATGCGGAAGAAAAGATGCAGTCTAAAGAAGCAAAGAAAGAAAATCGTTCGAACCTGGATGAAACATCTGTCCTTTTAGAAATTGAGGATAGACTTGGACTGGTAGATGAGGCAGAAACACCTGCAGAGAAGGAGCCTTCTCGTCCGGTGGTCAAAAGTGTGATTTCTATTGTGCTGGTTTTTCTGGCGGCGGTAGTAGTGGTAATTGGATTTTATAAGGTCAGACAGAGGCTGCAGCATATAAGTGAACCCTTTGAGCGGCGTTTTTTTGACAATTCAGGTGAAGGGGTAACATTGCCGGCAGAGACAGAAAAAAAAGATATCGTGATTCAGGTTGGAGATAAGGCTGTATTCCTTTCAGAAATTGGACAAGTTCTATATTCTATGCCCTTATCTGCAACGGAGCTGTCCGGAGAGGAAGAAATCAATCCGGAAATTCAGAAAAAGGACGGATGGACATATTATCTGCCTTGTCCGGAACGGAAGGATACCAAGCTTTCCCAAGTGCGTCCTACCCTGTATCATACTTTATATCGGGTCAGCAATGATGGCACAAGGACGGAGATGATTACCCAGGATGTAAGTAATTATCGGGTATGGCAGGATGGTATTTATGCAGAGTGGGATGGCCGGATTCAGAGATTTGATATTGATAAGGAATTTGAAGAGTTTGAGCCTGGGTATTATGCGGAAAAAGAGGGCGAGGATATTTATATTTATGATACCCTGGGACGGACTCTTTGTACGGATGCAGACGGAAGCGTGCATTACGGGGATCGCATTTTTGAAATGTCCTGCAACAGAGTGGTGAATGTAAGGCCTGACGTTTCTGTGTACGGAAATCATACTTATTCTTTGAAGGAAACGGAAAATAAAGGGGAAATGGCTGTATTTGAAATGGTAAACGGGCATGAATCTTTATTTGAACAGCAGGGAAAAACCATTGATAGCTTCTGCATTGCAGGAAATAATCTGTACTACAGTGCATGTGAAAAGAAGGGGAATTCCGGAGCCCATTACAGCCAGCTTTATAAAAAACCGCTGAACCGAAAGGAAGAGGCAGAGAAGATAGGAGAGCGATTTAAGGGACGTATTTACGAATTGTATTACTCAAAGGAAGCGGATCAAATGTATGGAGATTATGCGCCAAAAAGCTGGAAAAGCGGATATGGTGTGATTGCAGTGATTTCCATGAATGGTCAGATGAGCTTTCTTGATGACAGAGAGCTTCGCAGCGGTACGGAAACCACAGGCGATGATTATCTGGAATTTGTTCTGATACAGGATGGTGATGTGTATTGCTATTGGAATGATTGTTATTGGGAGAAAAATGAAACACCTATTGTAAAGTGGAGAAAAACGTTGATTATTCCGGATCATAACAGGATTATGACAGTGAAATAAGAGCTGTCATAATCCTGTTTTTCTGTTATTCATCAAATTCTGCGATAATATAAAAGCCTCGGTCATTTTCCCGGATATCCCGGATAATACCTTCTCTTGATTTCAGACGATCACGGGATTTGTAACAGCCGGACATGGCTACAGCCGGCTCAATAATATAACTGTAATTAACACCTTCCCGTTCAACTACTTCTACTTTATCTCCAACCTGTACAAGTCCCTGGCGTTCCATTTTAAATTCCATCTGACGCATAAAAAATCATCTCCTTCGCACATTTATTATAGAGAAAAGAATGTGGAATGTAAAGGCGTTCTGTGCTACAATTCATATGATTTGTAGCAGCTATGATTCAACGGTGAAAAAGAGAGGGTATTCATGTGAAAAAAGAGGATTTGCTCGTTACGAGACTAAGGAATTACGGAAAATCGGATCAGGTACCGTGTCATATGCCTGGTCACAAACGAAATCAGGAAAGCTGGCTGACATTTGATTTTCCAAATCCTTTTTCGATCGACATTACAGAAATAGATGGATTTGACAATCTCCATCATCCGGAAGGTATTTTGAAGGAATCTATGGAGTGGGCATCAGAAGTATATGGTTGTGATAAAACATGGTATCTGGTTAATGGAAGCACCTGCGGCATTCTCAGCAGTATTTGCGGAACAGTACGGCCGGGAGGGCGGATTCTTATGAGCCGGAACTGTCATAAATCTGCTTATCACGGAGTTATCCTCATGGATGCGAAAGTGAGTTATATTTATCCACAAATAATTGAAGATATGGGGATACAGGGAGGAATTCTTCCGGAGGATGTGGAAAATAGTTTGGATCGTTATCCCGATACAGAAGCAGTTTTGATCGTTTCCCCAACCTATGATGGAATTGTATCTGATGTTGAAAAAATAGCAAAAATAGTTCATGCCCACGGAATTCCTCTGATTGTAGATGAAGCTCATGGAGCTCATTTTTCCTTTGGAAATAGAGTATTTCCAAAATCTGCCATTCAGTGCGGTGCAGATTTGGTGATTCAGAGTGTTCATAAGACCCTTCCTTCTTTTACGCAGACAGCGCTTCTTCATGGACAAAAGGGACGAATTGATATAGACCGGGTGGAGCGGTATCTGCAGATGTTTCAGACCAGCAGTCCATCTTATATATTTATGGCGGGAATAGAACAGTGTATTTATGAAATGAGCCAGAATGGAAAGGACGCGATGGCTCAGTTTTGGAAAAGACTGATGTTGCTTCGGAAACGTCTGGAAAATCTGAGGGTGCTTCGGATTCTGGGAGAAATAAACAGTGGTTTGAATGAATATTCTGTGTCCGAAAATTTAAAAAATGGAGTGTACGGAATTGACTTGTCAAAGCTGGTGATTTCGTGCAGAGGATGCAGAAAAAATCTATCTGGAGAACAGTTAGGAGACTGGCTTCGCCGGGATTATGGAATTGAGATGGAGATGTGCGGAGCAGATTATGCAGTGGCGATCCTGACTTATATGGACAGTCAGGAGAATCTTGATCGTCTGGCAGATGCTTTGCTGGAAATTGATGAAAGTCTGGAAAAAAACAGGTTGGCAGAAGAAGCTTCAGAATCATCTGTCGAAATGGTAAGGGAGAAGGCTTTCGTGACAATCGGGAAGCCAGAGGAAAATAACTGCTGGATTTGGGAACAGCCTGATATCCGGAAGAAGCCGTCAGAGGCGGCGAATCTGCCGTCGGAGTCACTTTTGCTGGAACAGTGCGAAGGAAGAATTTCAGCGGAATTTATTTATTTATATCCGCCGGGAATTCCGATTGTGACGCCGGGAGAGTGTATAACAGAAATGATTTTGAACCAGATTTTTTATTATAAAGGATTGGGACTTCCAGTGCAGGGAATGGCAGATAAAAGCTGCATGAAGCTTCGCGTTTTAAAAGAAAGTCCTGGGACGGAAAGGAAATAATATGGGAAAGATTTTTTATCTAATGGGAAAAAGCGCCTCTGGAAAGGATACCCTTTATAAGAGGCTTTTGGAAGTTTGCCCAAAGCTTAAAACCATTATACTGTATACAACCAGACCGATGCGGGACGGAGAGACGGATGGAGTAGAATATTATTTTACAACGCCGGAAGTCCTTCAGAGATTTTCTGAAGAGGGGAAAATGATTGAGCTGCGCACCTATGAGACAGTAAGCGGTCCCTGGAGCTATGCTACAGTAGATGACGGACAGGTGGATCTGGAAAATGAGGATTACCTTGCGATTGGGACTTTGATTTCTTATGAAAATATGAGAAATTATTATGGAGAGGATCATGTTATTCCGCTTTATATTGCTGTGGATGACGGCGTTCGTCTGGAACGGGCCCTCAGGAGGGAACGGCAGCAGAAAAAACCAAATTATGCGGAGCTGTGCCGGAGATTTCTGGCAGATGAAGCGGACTTTTCCAGGGAGAATTTACAGCGGCTGGGAATTGAAAAAGCCTATGAAAACGAGGATTTTGAGGAGTGTGTCCTCCAGCTGAAAAACACAATTGTGTAACTATTCAGGACGGCGGGAGATCTGGCAGAAAAATTTGTGTCAAGCTTGCTTGTAAGCGGATTTTTCTGCCAGATCTCACATCGGAGGAATCTCCGATGCTTCTTGTTCGGCTTTGCCGGACAAGAAGATGCCGTCCTGAACAGTTATACAATTTCCTATACAGAACCCTGAATCTGTGATATACTTTCACATAAGATAGAAATTCAGAACAGATTGTGAGGTGCAGGCCATGTTAAGCTTCCATGATATTATTGGACATGAACAGATAAAAGATCATTTTCAAAAGGCCATTGCGAATAATAAAGTGTCTCACGCCTATATCCTGACAGGAGAAGCAGGGATGGGACGGAAGTCTCTGGCAAATGCATTTGCGCTGACGCTTCTTTGTGAAAAAGGGAAAAGCGAGCCCTGTATGGAATGTCATGCATGCAAACAGGTATTAAGCGGAAATCACCCGGATTTGATCTATGTAGAGCATGAGAAACCGGGCAGCATTGGTGTGGATGATATCAGAAAGCAGATCAATGACACGATTATGGTACGGCCTTACAGCAGCTATTATAAGATTTATATTGTAGACGAGGCAGAGAAGATGACTCAGCAGGCGCAGAATGCCCTGCTGAAGACCATAGAAGAGCCGCCGTCCTATGCGGTTATTATTCTTCTGACAACCAATCAGGATGCGTTTTTGCCGACAATTCTTTCCCGGTGTGTTCAGCTGAAGCTGAAGCCTCTAAAGGATTTTGTAGTGAAAAGTTATCTGACAGAGCATATGCAGATTGCGGAAGCAGATGCAGATATTTATGCGGCGTTCGCCAGGGGAAATCTGGGACGGGCTATTGCGCTGGCATCTTCTGAGGATTTTAATTTGATGCGGCAGGAGGTTCTTCATCTGCTGAAGCATGTGAAGGATGCAGATATTTCCGAGCTTCTGGATTATATCCGAAAACTGAAGGAGGATAATCTGGATATTTATGAATGTCTTGATTTTATGCAGCTGTGGTATCGGGACGTTCTGCTTTACAAAGTGACGAAGGATATCAATCTGCTGGTCTTTAAGGATGAGTACCGGTCGATCAATGAAATCAGCCAGGTAAGCGGCTATGACGGGCTGGAGCAGATTTTGGATGCCATAGACAAGGCAAGAGTGCGCCTGGATGCCAATGTCAATATGGATCTGGCAATGGAGCTGATGCTTCTGGTAATGAAGGAGAATTAGAAAGAGGTAATATAGATGATAAAGGTAATAGGAGTCCGGTTCCGGAATGCAGGAAAGATTTATTATTTTTCTCCCGGAAATATGGAGATTAAGACGGGTGATCATGTGATCGTGGAGACAGCCCGCGGAATTGAATATGGATATGTGGTTCTGGGCAGCCGCGACGTAGAGGAAAGCAAGGTGATCCAGCCGTTAAAATCTGTAATTCGTATGGCAACGAAGGACGACAAAAATAAAGAGCAGCTGAACCGGGCCAAGGAAAAGGATGCATTTAAGATCTGTCAGGAAAAGATCCGCAAGCACAATCTGGAAATGAAGCTGATCGATGTGGAATATACCTTTGATAATAATAAAATTCTGTTTTATTTTACAGCAGATGGCCGGATTGATTTCCGTGAGCTGGTAAAGGATCTGGCTTCTGTGTTTAAGACCAGAATTGAACTGCGTCAGGTAGGCGTTCGGGACGAAACAAAGATTGTAGGAGGCGTAGGCATTTGCGGAAGGGCTTTATGCTGCCATTCCTATCTGACTGAGTTTATTCCTGTATCGATCAAGATGGCAAAGGAACAGAATCTTTCTCTGAATCCGACCAAGATTTCCGGTGTCTGCGGAAGATTGATGTGCTGTCTAAAAAACGAAGAAGAAACGTATGAATATTTAAACAGCAAACTTCCAGGTATCGGAGATTATGTAACAACCGATGACGGTTTGAAAGGCGAGGTTCAGAGTGTGAATGTTCTGCGCCAGCTGGTTAAGGTGATCGTGGTTGTGGAAAAGGATGAGAAGGAGATTCGGGAGTACAAGGTAGAGCAGCTCAAATTTAAACCGAGACGGAAAAAGGGAAGAGTTGAGGTTGAGGATTCTGAGCTGAAGAAGCTGGAGGCTCTGGAGAAAAAAGAGGGTAAGTCAAAGCTGAATGAATAGAGAGAATACTGCAGAAAAAATGAATCGGAACGAGGAAGTATCAGGTATGTGCCTGGAGGACGAGCGGATTGATGATCTGCAGAGAAATGGCTACCGGATCATTCAGAAAAAGAAGGGCTTTTGTTTTGGCATGGATGCAGTCCTTCTGTCTGGCTTTGCAGCTGTGAAGGAAGGCGAGCGGGCTATTGATCTGGGAACAGGAACCGGAATTATTCCTATTCTTCTTGAAGCAAAAACAGAGGGAAAGGATTTTACGGGACTGGAGATTCAGCAGGAAATGGCAGATATGGCCAGGAGAAGCGTCGGCCTTAACAGCCTGGAGGACAGAGTAAGGATTGTACAGGGCGATATCAGGGAAGCCAGCCGTCTTTTCGGCAAGGCTTCTTTTGATGTGGTTACGTCCAATCCTCCTTATATGAATGACAGCCACGGACTGAAAAATCCGGATTTGCCCAAGGCGATTGCCCGCCATGAGGTGCTTTGTACTCTGGAGGATGTGGCGAGAGAAGCGGCAATGCTTTTAAAGCCGGGCGGTCGTTTTTACATGGTACACCGGCCTCATCGGCTGGCTGAGATTATTACGGTTCTGAAGGAATATAAGCTGGAGCCTAAAAGGATGAAGCTGGTTCATCCTTTTGTAGATCGGGATGCCAATATGGTGCTGATCGAATCAGTACGGGGCGGCCGCTCTATGATGAAGGTGGAAGCACCTGTGATTGTATATCAAAAACCAGGAGTTTATACGGATGAGATTTATACCATATACGGATATTAAAGCTGGAATATGAGAGAGGAGGCAGGAAGAACATGAGCGGAAAGCTGTATTTATGTGCGACCCCCATTGGAAATCTGGATGATATTACGCTGCGGGTTTTGGAAACATTGAAAACAGCAGATCTGATTGCTGCGGAGGATACGCGCCATACGATCAAGCTGCTGAATCATTTTGATATTAAAACGCCTATGACCAGTTATCATGAATATAACAAGGTGGATAAGGCAAGATATCTGGTAGGACAGATGCAGCAGGGCGTGAATATTGCTCTGGTAACAGATGCAGGAACGCCTGGAATTTCAGATCCTGGTGAAGAGCTGGTGCGGCAGTGTTATGAAGCGGGAATTTTAGTTACCTCTCTGCCTGGTCCGGCGGCCTGCATTACAGCTCTGACTCTTTCTGGGCTTCCTACAAGGCGATTTTGTTTTGAGGCATTTCTGCCAACGGATAAAAAGGAACGCCAGTGGATCCTGGAGGAGCTGAAGCAGGAAACAAGAACAATGATTGTTTATGAGGCTCCTCACCATCTGGTGCGCACTCTGGAGGAGCTGGGGGCTGCTCTTGGAATGGAGAGAAGACTGACACTGTGCCGGGAGCTGACTAAGCGGTACGAGGAGGCGTATCAGGCCACCTTTGCAGAGGCTCTTCAAAGATTTGAGACAGAGGAGCCGAAGGGTGAATGTGTGATTGTGATCGAGGGAAGAAGCATAGAGGATCTGAAACGGGAGCAGCAGAAATCCTGGGAGGAAATGAGCCTGGAAGATCACATGGAGGTGTATCTGACACAGGGAATGGATCGAAAGGAAGCTATGAAAAAAGTGGCGAAAGATCGCGGGATTTCCAAGCGAGATGTGTATCAGGGGCTGATGGAAAGGGACGAATAGGAACAAAGAAAATATACAAGGTTTTGTATTGCCAGGAAGTATGGTTTCAGGCGGTGCAGAACCTTTTTGTAATTATAAAAATAAGCATAGAATAAGAAACGTGGAAACTTGTCGCTTCTTCATGTATAATGAAAAGTAAATATATTTTTATATAGAGGATTCTACAATTATGAAAAAACAACCGGGTATTATGTCTTTTTTTCTTTCTTTTTGCATTGCGTTATTTTTAATGGCTGTCTCTGTAATAGGAACTATGATTTATGAAATAAATGTACAGGATCGTTTACAGCTTCAATTTCTTAATCGTATGGCATTATGTGATTCTATTTTTGCTGATTTATATCATATGGAGCAGGTATTTACAGAATTTGTACGTACACGTTCAGAAGATGGAATTGAAATTTATCTGGATTCCTGTCGTGTATTGGAGGAAGATTTGGCAGCATTCCAGAGGGTATGCGAAGGTGAATCTGTAACAATGAATAATATCCGTCGATTAAATAATTTTAATATTTATCAGCAGGAGCAGATTAAAGAAAGTCTTGATACCCATTCCCCTTGGTATACTGTTTATACGTATGTTCTTGATGGACTTAAAATGCATCAGCAGCAGGCACTGGAAATGTCTCAGACTGATATGACATATGCAAGGAAAGCTTATGAAACAGCATCAAAAACTTTGTCACGCAGAGTTTCTCTTGTAGCAGCATTATTTTCGGTAGCTGCGGTTGCAATGGGGGTTGTTCTGGTTCATTTTTCGATTGTAACGCGCAGAATTCTTGGAAATATGACTACATACTTTAATCAGCTGGCCCATAGGAATTGGAATGTTCCGGATTTGGAAATTTCTCGATATAGAGAATTTACTTTAATTTCTCAAACGGCAAATCATATGAAGCAAGAGATCAGAGAGTATATTCGAGATATTAAGAATAAAGCTCGTCTTGAGAAACAATTGAATGAGGAAAGGTTGATTAATGAAAAGCAACACGCAATGATGATTGCAGCACAGCTTTCTGCTTTACGTGCTCAAGTTAATCCTCATTTCTTGTTTAATTCTTTAAATTTAATTGGAGTAACTGCTTTGATTGGTGATTCTAAAATAGTAATGCAGATGGTAGAGGCAACAGGACGTATTTTACGTTATTCTTTGTATCATCAAGAGAGAATGACAGCTTTGGACGAAGAATTAGAAATTGTTGAACAATATCTTTTCTTGCAGAAATGTCGGTTTAATGATGCAATAGAAGCAGAAATTCATAATGATTTAGAAGGAGACGATATTCAAATTCCTACGATGTCTATTCAGCCAATTGTAGAAAATTGCTTTAAGCATGGATTCGGAAATAGAAAGAGTCTTCATATTCATATCTCAATTACTTGGGAAGAAAATAAAGTTTCTATTTGTGTTACTGATAATGGAGTTGGATTTGAACCAGAAAAAGTATTAAAAAAGGATTGGGGCGGAATTGGACTGTCGAATATACAGAAACGTTTGGAACTTCTTTATGGTCCGGAAAATGCGAAAATGGAGATTGCCAGTATACCTGGTATTAGCAGCAGTGTAACTTTGTTAATTCCTCAGGAGGTGTCCAATGAAAATATTAATTGTTGAAGATGAGCTTTTAGAATGTCGGGCAATGGTACAAATGGTACAGGACGGATTTCCCAAAGTGCAAAGTATCCTTACTGCTTCAAACGGAGAAATGGCTGTATCGATTGCCCTTCAGGAAAAGCCAGAATTAATTTTAATGGATATTAACCTTCCATTGTTAGATGGCCTTTCTGCAGCTTCGCAAATTCGTGAAAACCTTCCAGATATAAAAATTATTATTGTATCTGCCTATTCAGATTATGAGCATATGAGAGGTGCAATTTTGAATCAGGCATTAGATTATTTAGTTAAGCCATATTCGATAGAATCTTTTCACGAAGCGGTGGAACGGGGGCTTTTACCAGCTCAAAAAGAGGAGCTGCTTTATGGAAAAGCAGGAACTATTCAAAAAGTCCAAAAATATTTAGAAGTACATTATTCTGAAAATATTACACTTAAGGATATTGCAGATGAAGTATGTTTAGAACGTTCATATCTAGGACGCTTATTCCGTGAAGAGAGTGGGATGACAGTGATGGGATATTTGAAAAATGTTCGAATTGCTCACGCAAAAAAGTTACTTCTTCATGGAATGACGCCAGGGATAGTTGCTCAGAAGACAGGTTTTGGAGATCCTGCATATTTCGCAAAATCATTTAAGCAGGTTACAGGAATTTCTCCTGCTAAATACCGTGAAAGTGTTCATAAAGATTCTTGAAGTATGATTACATAATTTGAAAGTACATTTTCACATAAAAATATTGTATATAAGAACAGGGAAAAATGGACAAAAAAGATATAGAATAGTATCTAATTTGTCTATTTTTTGTGCAATAAAACATTTTTTGCACGATAAATATAAAGAAAATATAAAAAATATCGATTTTGTTATAGAAAGAGTCGATTTTATCTGTGGAAAATTACAAATTACATTGATAAAATGAATTTAACATAACAAGCGCGCACTTGTAAATAACGTAAAGAGATTTGTTTTATCATTTAGGAGGGTTTATCATGAAAAAACTTATGGCATTTTTCATTTCCTGTACACTAGCGGCTTCTTTAACAGCCTGTGGAGGCGGCAATTCTAATACGGAGCAGACAAAGACTTCGTCTGCGGCTGCAAATACAGCAGCTTCTTCAGATGCAGCGTCAGAAGCATCCTCTGAAGAAGCGCCGTCAGGTGATAATTATACTTTAAAATTTGCTCTTCAGAACGGAGAAAATCACCCTCTGTGTCAGGGAATCGCAAAATTTGGTGAAGTTCTAGAAGAAAAAAGTGATGGGCGATTTAAACTGGAACTTTTCTATAGTGGTTCATTGGGAGATAAAGCTACGACAGTGCAGGGACTTCAGACAGGAACTATTGATGCCGCTATGCTTATGAGCGGAGTTATTGCGGATTATGGCTGTGATGGGCTTGGAGTATTTACACTTCCATATTTGTTTGACTCAGTGGAGCACGCGCGAGCTTTTGAGAAGTCACCTGAAGGTCAGGCACTGCTTGATACAGTTCAGTCATCAGGAAGTTCTATGGTGTGCGTTGGGGCATATCAGGAATCTGCCAGAAACTATTTCTTTACTGAAAAACGTGTAGAAAAGCCGGAAGATATGAAAAATATGCAGATTCGTTGTCAGGAAGGATCTATTTACTATGATGCTGTAGAAGCAGTAGGCGCCTTTGCACAATCCGTTGCATTTTCTGAATTATATAGTGCTCTTCAGTCTGGGGTTGTAGATGGAGCAGAGCAGCCATTATCTGGCTTTGTGAATAATGCATTTCAGGAAGTATCCAAGTATTATGTAATGGATCAGCATGAAATCAGCCCGAATCTTATCCTGTTTTCTGAAGCAACATGGAATCAGTTAAATGAACAAGATCAGGAGTTAATAAAAGAATGCTTTGAGGAATCCATTCCGTTCTTTGAAGAATTGTCTGATGCCAAGGATGCGGAATATTTACAGACAATTAAAGAATCTGGAACAGAGGTAATTGAAGTCAATGTCAATGAATGGCAGGAGGCTTGCAGTAGCGTATATGATAAATATGGCGAGGAGTATGCAGAAATTATTTCTCAGATTAAAAACACTTCTTATTAATTTTTAAAATCTATGGAATGGGGGATCGGTGGAGTATACTATACCTCCGCCGATTTTCTTTTCCTGTCAGGAGGAATCATATTATATGGAACAAAATATAGAAGAAAAACGGGAGTCTATTTTAGATCGAATAGCAGATATGATTTCCCGGTTTATGATAGTAATGTGTATTATGATATTTGCCGTTATGGTATTTTCTGTATCTTATGGAGTTTTGGGACGATATCTTCCGTTTATCAGGAATCCTCGGTGGACCCAGGAGCTGGCAATTCTTTGTATGGTTTGGCTGTGCTTTCTGGGAGCTGGTTATGCAATTAAAGAAGGTCTTCATGTGCGTATGACAATTATTGAATTTTTGGTTCCTAAAAAAGCTGCAGCTTTTTTACACCGTCTTGCTTATGTTTTGCTTATGCTGGTAAATGTGATGTGGATAGTTTATGGAATCCAAATTTTGCATTTAACACAAAAGGCAAAAATGTCTGCAACAGGATGGCCAATGAGTACGATTTATCTTTCTGTTGTGATTGGAGGATTTTATGGAACAGCAATGTCTTTATATCGTATTTTGAAGGGAGGTTTTTAGGATATGAATACGACAGCGATTATTCTTTTGCTTGCCTCCTTTTTTATTATGATTATTTTAGGCTTTCATATTTCCTATTCCATGATGGCATCGGCAGCCTTAACAATCCTTTATCTTGGTCTGTCGCCGACTCAGATCATTAACACCATGGTAGACAGTGTCGATGGATTTACTTTTCTGGCCATTCCGTTTTTTATTTTATCTGGAGATATTATGGCACAGGGAGGAATTTCTGACAGATTAATTTTACTTGCTGATGCGTTGGTGGGATGGATGCGCGGTGGACTTGCAATGGTAAACATTTTAGCATCTATTTTCTTTGGAGGGATTTCTGGTTCAGCTACAGCAGATACAGCATCTCTGGGAGCCATTTTAATTCCTATGATGCATAAACAGGGATATGATAAGGAATTTTCTACAGCAGTTACCATGACAAGCAGTGTTCAGGGAATGTTGATTCCACCCAGTCATAATATGATTATTTATGCTATGGCAGCAGGTGGTATTTCTGTTAGTGCGCTCTTTATGGCTGGCATTGTTCCTGGAGTTCTCTTGGGAATTGCATTAATGCTTTACAGTTATTATTTGTCTGTAAAAAGAAATTATCCAAAAGGAACACCATTTACATTAGCTAATCTTTGGACGGCATTAAAAAAATCAATTTGGGGTTTAGGCACAGTTCTGATTGTTGTCATTGGAGTTGTGGAGGGAGTTTTTACAGCAACAGAAAGTGCTGCAATTGCATGTGTTTATGCATTAATTGTATCAATGCTTGTTTATCGTGAGCTTTCTTGGAAGCAATTATTTCATGTTGTAAAAAGGAGCATTAAAACATTATCAACGGTATTGATTTTGATTGCAGCATCTGGTCCTTTTGGTTTTTGCATTACATATTTGAAAATTCCAGAAATGGTAGTAAATGGAATGTTGGGATTAACAGATAGTAAATTCTTGCTTTTATTGTTAATTAACCTGATTATTCTGGTTTTGGGTACCATTCTTGGTATGGCATCCATCATTGTCATTGTTACTCCGATTTTGATGCCGGTTCTGTTAAGTATTGGATTAAGTCCTATCCAATTTGGTGCTATTTTGATTTTGAATTGCGGAATTGGTCTGATAACTCCTCCAGTAGGAGGCGTATTATTTATAGGAAGTGGTATTTCAGGAGTTCCAATTGAACGCTTGTTTAAGCATACACTACCTCTAATTGTGGTAATGTTGATTGTATTGCTTTTGATTACTTATATCCCATCTATTACACTGGCTCTTCCAAATATGTTGGGATTGTTATAAGGAGGATTTTGTGATGAGTAATCAGAAAAATGTATTAATGATTTGTACTGATCATTGGCCAGGATCTTTTTTAGGATGTGCCGGAAGGAAAGATATTATGACTCCCACATTAGATTATCTGGCAAATAATGGAGTTCGTTTTGAAAATTGTTATAGTGAGTGTCCTGTATGTATTCCTGCACGTCGTACCATGATGACTGGATTATCGCCGAAAACACATGGAGATCGAGTATATTCCGATCGTATGGAAATGCCAGATGTTCCAACACTGGCAGAAACTTTCCGAAAGAATGGTTATCAGACAATGGCGGTAGGAAAACTTCATGTTTACCCTCAGAGAAACCGTATTGGTTTTGAAGATGTGATTTTGGCAGAAGAAGGGCGCTATGAACTGGGAGCAGTAGATGATTATCAAATATGGCTGGGCGAGCATGGTTATCTTGGAAAAGAATTTTTACATGCAATGGGGAATAACACCTACTATACGCGTCCATGGCATTTGGATGAACAGGCACATCCGACAAATTGGGTAACTATGGAAATGATGCATCAAATAAAAAGAAAAGATCCTACGCGCCCATTTTTCTTTTATTGCTCTTATCAGTTTCCGCATCCTCCTCTGGTTCCACTTTCGACATTCCTTGATATGTATCAGGAGGAGGAATTAGAGGAACCAATTGGTCAGGATTGGCTGGATGACAGTTATATCTTTAAGGCTATGTGTGAAGCTGCAGGAATTTACACAGAAAAAGAAATAAAAAGAGCAAGGAGAGCTTTTTTTGCCCAGTGTACTCATATTGATTACCAGATACGACTTTTGATTGGAACATTGAGAGAGAGCAATCTCTTAGACGATACTATTTTAGTTTTTACTAGTGATCATGGAGATATGCTTTTTGATCATAATATGGTGGCAAAACGCTGTTTTTATGAAAATGCAACATGCGTTCCCCTTATTTTATCAGGAAAACCGCTGGAAAATTATCGAGGAACAGTGGAAAAGAAGCTTGCACAGCTTGGTGATATTATGCCGACACTTTTAGATTTATGCAATATCCCTATTCCTGAAACAGTGGAAGGTATTCCGTTATTTTCGGATCAACAGCACACATATCTTTATGGAGAAGTGAGTGAAGGAGATAAGGCAACACGAATGATCCGATGGAGAGATTATAAATTAATTTATTATCCCTGTGGAAACGTATTTCAATTATTTGATTTAGAAAAAGATCCGGGAGAAACTCATAATTGTATTGGGGAAGCTGCATATACGGAAATTGAAATACAAATGAAGGAATATTTAATAGAAAGCCTTCACGGAAATGATATGGAATGGATTCAGGATGGAAAATTAAAAGGTTTTTGTCCAGGAGAGTATCATACTAAATCTGATTATGGACTTTATAATCAACGAGGTTATCATTGGCCAACACCGGCAGGGTATAGTAATCAGGGAAAAAATGCATAATTTTTTAATTTTCGTCTTAAAAGCGCCGAAGGTATTTCTTTCGGCGTTTTTTCCTGATTTTTGTCGCAAAAATTTCCTTGACAAACGTTTCATGATCGAATAAGATAAAAAAGATGAAAATACTTTGAGTTTCAAAACATTTGATAACAAAACTAATATTAGAATGAATCTCAATTGGGAACGGGGAAAGAAAATGACAGTGACAGGCAGGATCATTGGAACCGGCTCTTATGTGCCGGAACGGATCGTGACAAATGAAGATTTGGCAAAACTGGTGGAAACCAGTGATGAGTGGATTGTTACCCGCACCGGAATTCATGAGCGGAGAATTGCTGTGGAGGAGGGAACCAGCGCCATGGCGTCCAGGGCAGCAGAGCGGGCTCTGGAGAATGCAGGAATAAAGGCTGAGGAGCTGGACATTATTTTAATGGCAACCTCATCCCCGGATCACTGTTTTCCGAATGGGGCATGTGAAGTGCAGGCAGCTATTGGCGCGGTAAATGCAGTGGCCTATGATATCAGCGCAGCATGTTCAGGATTTGAGTTTGCGCTGAGTACTGTACAGGCTTTTATCCGGGCAGGAATTTATAAAACAGCTCTTATTATCGGCGCAGACTGTCTGAGCAAGCTGACAGACTGGTCAGACCGGGGCACCTGCGTTCTGTTTGGAGACGGTGCAGGAGCAGCAGTGATTCGTGCAGAGAAAACAGGCGTGATTCACAGTGTTATGGGATCTGATGGTGTAAAGGGACCTGTGCTTTCCTGTGTAGCCAGAAGCGAGGGGAATTTCCTGAACGAAAGGAAGCCGGAGCTGGGATACATATATATGGATGGCCAGGAGGTTTTCAAATTTGCAGTAAAGAAGGTTCCGGAATGTATCCGTCAGGTGCTGGAGGAGAGTAAAACAGATATTGAAGAGGTAAAATATTTCGTGCTGCATCAGGCCAATTACCGAATCTGCGAGGCAGTGGCAAAGCGTTTGAAGCAGCCTCTGGATAAGGTTCCCATGAATATCGGTTCCTATGGAAATACTTCCGGCGCAACAGTTCCGATTCTTCTGGACGAATTAAACCGCCAGGGAAGGCTGCAGAGGGGCGATAAGCTGGTTTTAGCAGGCTTCGGCGGAGGTCTTACCTGGGGAGCAGCCCTGGTAGAGTGGTAAAACAGGAAGATTACGGAAAAGAAGTACTTTCTGATAAAAAGGAAGTATGGTATGATGGGTAATATGGAGCAATGTGCCCGGAGCGCATTCTCTTTATAAAAATATAAAACATTTTAAATGAAAAAGGAGAAAGAACCATGTTAGAAAAAATGAAAGAGATTATTGCAGATCAGTTAAGCGTAGACGCAGATTCCATTACAGAGGCATCTTCCTTTAAGGATGACCTGGGCGCTGATTCCCTGGACCTGTTCGAGCTGGTTATGGCTCTGGAGGACGAGTACTCCGTTGAGATTCCCTCTGATGACCTGCAGAACATGATGACTGTTGGTGATGTTATGAATTATCTGAAGGAGAAAGGTGTAGAGGCTTAATGCCCTGCACCTTTTAAAAAAGGAATTCAGGCTGTTGGAGGAACGGAAATGAAAACAAGAATTACAGAACTGCTGGGAATCCAGTACCCGATTATCCAGGGCGGAATGGCCTGGGTGGCTGAGAATCATCTGGCAGCTGCAGTATCTGCAGCAGGCGGACTGGGTCTGATTGGCGGAGCCAATGCGCCGGCAGAGGTAATCCGCGACTACATAAAGAAGGTTAAAGAAGTTACCGATAAGCCCTTTGGCGTGAATGTTATGCTGATGAGTCCTCACGCTGATGAGGTTGCAAAGGTTGTTGTGGAAGAGGGCGTAAAGGTAGTTACTACAGGCGCCGGAAATCCTGAAAAATATATGGAGATGTGGAAGGCGGCAGGAATTAAGGTGATTCCGGTTGTGGCTTCCGTAGCTCTGGCAAGAAGAATGGAGCGTTATGGCGCTGATGCCATTATTGCCGAAGGCACTGAGTCCGGCGGACATATTGGTGAGGCTACAACCATGACTCTTGTTCCTCAGGTTGCAGACGCAGTTTCCATTCCGGTTATCGCAGCAGGCGGAATCGGTGACGGAAGAGGAATCGCAGCTGCATTTATGCTGGGAGCAGAGGCAGTTCAGATGGGAACCCGCTTCCTGGTAGCAAAGGAATGTGTGGTGCATCAGAATTACAAGGACAGAGTTCTGAAAGCAAAGGATATTGATTCCACAGTAACAGGAAGAACTCACGGCCATCCGGTTCGCTGTCTGCGCAACCAGATGACTCGGGAATACATTAAACTGGAGAACGAAGGAAAGTCTTTTGAAGAGCTGGAGTATCTGACTCTGGGAACCCTTCGGAAGGCTGTTCAGGAAGGCGATGTAAACGGCGGTACTGTAATGGCAGGACAGATTGCAGGTATGGTTTCTAAGGAACAGACCTGTCAGGAAATGATTGAAGAAATGATGGAACAGGCAGAGAAGCTGCTTGGACGCAAGTAAGATGTAAAGGAGCAGGAGTGAATGAGTAAGATCGCATTTATTTACCCGGGCCAGGGAGCACAGGTCTGCGGTATGGGACAGGATTTCTATGAGCAGACGGAGATCGGAAAACAGGTATTTGACCTGGCAACAGAGATTCTGGGCTTTTCCGTTCCGGAGCTGTGTTTTACGAAAAATGACAGACTGGATATCACCGAGTATACACAGGCGGCTATGGTAACCACCAGCATTGCTATGACAAAGGTGCTGGAAGAGAAGGGTGTGAAGCCGGATGTGGCAGCAGGACTGAGCTTGGGTGAATATTGCGCACTCTATGCTGCCGGTGCAATGACAGAAAAGGATGCCATTGCTACTGTAAGACAGAGAGGAATTCTCATGCAGGAGGCGGTTCCTGTAGGGCAGGGCGCCATGGCTGCAATTCTGGCTATGGATGCCTCTGCTATTGAAGAGGTGATTTCCGGAATAGACGGAGTTCAGATTGCCAATTACAACTGTCCGGGACAGATTGTAATTTCCGGAAAGAAAGAAGCAGTAGAAACTGCTTGTGAGAAGTTAAAGGAAGCAGGCGCAAAGCGCGCGATTATGCTGAATGTAAGCGGCCCCTTCCATTCCAGAATGCTCACAGGAGCAGGCGAGAAGCTGGGAGAGGTTTTAGAGCAGGTGGAGATTCATCCGCTCAGCATTCCGTATGTGGCAAATGTAACGGCTGAGTATGTGACTGATGCAGCTGATGTAAAGCCTCTGCTGATGAAGCAGGTATCCTCCTCCGTAAGATGGGAGCAGAGTGTGAGAGCAATGCTGGCTGACGGAGTGGACACCTTTATTGAAATCGGACCGGGAAAAACTCTGGCCGGTTTTATGAAGAAGATAGACAGAACGGTAAAGGTTCTTAATATAGAGAAGCTAGAAGATGTAGACAAGGTTGTGGAGGAATTAAGATGTTAACAGATAAAATTGCAGTAGTAACCGGTGCAAGCCGCGGAATTGGCCGTGAGATCGCAGTTACTCTGGCATCAAAGGGCGCTGTGGTGATTGTCAATTACAATGGTTCTGCAGCAAGAGCAGAAGAAGTGGTAAAGGAAATTGAAGAGGCCGGCGGAAAGGCCGAGGCTGTTCAGTGCAACGTATCTGAGTTTGCAAAATCAGCAGAGCTGATGGATTATGTAGTGAAAAAATACGGCCGCGTGGATATTCTTGTAAACAATGCAGGAATTACCAGAGACCATCTTCTGATGAAGATGAGTGAAGAGGATTTTGACGCAGTGATTGACACCAACTTAAAGGGCGCCTTTAACTGCATTAAAAATATTTCCCGCCAGATGTTAAAGCAGAAGTCTGGAAGAATCATCAATATCTCTTCTGTATCCGGCGTAATGGGAAATGCAGGACAGGTAAACTACAGCGCATCAAAGGCCGGTGTTATCGGTATGACCAAGGCAGTTGCCAGAGAGATGGCAACTAGAGGAATTACCTGCAATGCAGTAGCTCCGGGCTTTATTGTAACAGAGATGACGGATGTTCTTTCTGATACCATCAAGGAAAATATTACCAATCAGATTCCTATGAGAAGATTTGGACAGACAAAGGATGTAGCAAATCTGGTTGCATTCCTTGCTTCTGAGGAGGCTGGTTACATAACTGGACAGGTAGTGGGTGTAGACGGCGGAATGGCCATGTAAAGGAAAGAGAAGGAGAAAGAGACATATGAGCAGACGGGTTGTAGTGACAGGTCTTGGAGCAATTACTCCGATTGGCAATAATGTAGAAGCGTTCTGGAATGGCCTGAAGGAGAAAAAGGTCGGAATCGGCCCTATTACTTATTTTGATACAGCAGATTATAAAGCAAAGCTGGCTGGTGAGGTTAAGGATTTTGATCCGAAGCAGTATATGGATCCCAAGGCTGCAAAGCGTATGGAGAAATTCTGTCAGTTTGCAGTGTGTGCTGCAAAAGAGGCCATTGAGGATGCAGGACTGAATATGGAGCAGGAGGATCCTTTCCGCGTAGGCGTAAGTGTAGGCTCTGGTATCGGAAGCCTGCAGTCTGTAGAGAGAGAATACAGCAAGATGCTTCAGAAGGGACCAAACCGCGTCAATCCTCTGTTAGTTCCCCTGATGATCAGCAATATGGCAGCAGGAAATGTTTCGATTCAGTTTGGCATGAGAGGAAAATGCATTAACGTAGTTACTGCATGTGCAACCGGTACTCACAGTATTGGTGAGGCTTTCCGTACCATTCAGTACGGAGATGCAGATGTTATGATTGCAGGCGGTACTGAGGCAAGCATTACTCCTATTGGCGTAGCCGGATTTGCAGCTCTGACAGCGCTGAGCACCAGCGAGGATCCCATGCGCGCATCCATTCCTTTTGATAAGGACAGAAACGGTTTCGTTATGGGTGAGGGCGCAGGCATTGTGGTCCTGGAGTCTCTGGAGCATGCTCAGGCAAGAGGCGCAAAGATTTATGCAGAGCTGGCTGGCTATGGAGCAACTGGCGACGCTTATCATATTACTTCTCCGGCAGAGGACGGAAGCGGCGCTGCAAAGGCTATGGAGATGGCGATTGCAGATGCAGGGCTGAAGCCAGAGGATGTTGACTATATCAATGCTCACGGAACCAGCACCCATCACAACGATTTATTTGAGACAAAGGCAATTAAGCTGGCTCTGGGCGATCATGCTGGAAATGTAAAAATCAACTCTACCAAGTCTATGATAGGACATCTGCTGGGAGCAGCAGGCGGCGTTGAATTTATTACCTGTGTCAAGTCTATTGAAGAGGGCTTTGTACACGCAACCGCAGGTCTTCAGGAAGAGGATCCGGAGTGTGATCTGGATTATACCAAGGGCGAAGGCGTTTCTATGAATGTGAACTGTGCGCTTTCCAATTCTCTGGGCTTTGGTGGACATAATGCAACTCTGCTGGTAAAGAAGTTTGAAGGCTGATGGAGAAGACGGGAGGATATAAGACCATGACGATTGATGAGATTGTAACTCTGATTCAGGCAGTTTCTGATAATGGACTGACCAGTTTTGAATATGAGGAAGGGGACCAGAAGCTGGTTCTGAAAAAGAAAAAGAAGAAAAATATTGCCCAGGCTCCGGTGGCTCCCGTTGTAATTTCCCAGCCGGCAGCTCCTATGATGAGTCCTGTTCCCATGCCTGTTGCAGCAGCTCCGGCTCCTGCAGCAGCTGAAACCGCTTCGGCGGCTCCGGAAAGCGCTGCTGATAAGGCGGGTTCCGGAAATAAGGGCGGAATTGATTCTGATAAGGTAGTGGTTTCTCCTCTGGTTGGAACCTTCTACAGTTCTTCCTCTCCGGAGGCAGAGCCCTTTGTAAAGGAAGGGGACACTGTCAAGAAGGGACAGATTCTCGGAATCATTGAGGCAATGAAGCTGATGAATGAGATTGAGAGTGAGTATGACGGAGTGGTGGAAGCTATTCTGGTAAATAACGAGGATGTTGTGGAATACGGACAGCCCCTGTTCCGTATCCGGTAAGGAGAAAAGATATGAGATTGGGAATTAAAGAAATTCAGGAGATTATTCCGCATCGTCATCCTTTCCTGCTGATTGATTTTATCGATGAGCTGGAGCCGGGAAAACGGGCGGTTGGTTATAAATCCATTACATTTAATGAGCCGCAGTTTAACGGCCATTTTCCAGGGCAGCCGGTTATGCCGGGTGTGCTGATGATTGAGGCACTGGCTCAGGTTGGTGCAGTGGCAATTTTAAGCCTGGAGGAAAACAAGGGAAAAACCGCGTTTTTCGGAGCTATCAACAATGCCAAGTTTAAACAGATGGTTCTGCCGGGCGATCGGCTGAAGCTGGAATGTGAAATTATCAAAAGCAAAGGCAAGGTAGGCGTAGGCAAGGCCGTGGCTACCAATGCAGAGGGCAAGGTTGCTGTTTCTGCAGAGCTGACCTTTGTTGTAGGTGACTAAGAAGCAGAGGGGAAGCGCAGCCATGTTTGAAAAAATCTTAATCGCCAACCGGGGCGAAATTGCAGTGAGAATTATAAGAGCATGCCGTGAAATGGGAATTAAGACTGTAGCGGTTTATTCAGAAGCAGATCGGGACAGTCTGCATACGCTTCTGGCGGACGAGGCTATCTGCATCGGTCCGGCTGCGTCCGGCCAGAGCTACCTGAATATTGAGAGAATTCTGGCGGCAACCGTAGCTATGAAGGCGGAGGCAATCCATCCGGGATTTGGCTTCCTGTCTGAGAATGCCAGATTTGCAGAGCTGTGCGAAAAGTGCAGCATTGCATTTATCGGCCCCTCTGCAGAAATTATCAGCAGAATGGGCAATAAATCCGAGGCAAGAAAAACGATGATTGAGGCCGGAGTTCCGGTGGTTCCCGGCAGCAAGGAGCCGGTTTACACCGCAGAGGCGGCTCTGGAAATGGCAAAAGCCATTGGTTTTCCGGTGATGATCAAGGCATCCTCCGGCGGCGGCGGAAAAGGAATGCGGGTGTCCTGGAGTGAGGCGGATTTTACTTCCAACTTCCAGAATGCTCAGATGGAATCGATCAAAGGCTTTTCTGATGATACCATGTATCTGGAGCGGTATGTGGAGAAGCCGAGACATATTGAATTCCAGATTATGGCAGATAAATACGGCAATGTGGTTCATTTAGGCGAGCGTGACTGTTCGATTCAGCGCCGCCATCAGAAGGTGCTGGAGGAGTCTCCGTCTGTAGCAATTTCAGAGGAGCTTCGCCGGGAAATGGGAGAGACTGCAGTGCGTGCCGCAAAGGCGGTAGGCTATGAGAATGCGGGAACTATTGAGTTTTTACTGGATAAGAACAAGAATTTTTATTTCATGGAAATGAATACGAGAATTCAGGTAGAGCATCCGGTAACGGAATTTGTCAGTGGTATTGATCTGATTAAAGAGCAGATCCGTGTGGCTGCGGGAGAGCATTTAAGCGTCAGCCAGGAGGATATCCATATTCAGGGACATGCGATTGAATGCCGTATTAATGCAGAAAATCCGTCCAGGAATTTTATGCCCTGTCCGGGACTGATCAGCAACGTTCATTTTCCAGGCGGAAACGGTGTTCGCGTAGATACTCATATTTATAATGATTACCGGGTTCCGGCCAACTATGATTCCATGCTGATGAAGCTGATTGTCCATGGAAAGGACCGGGAAGAAGCTATTGCAAAAATGAGAAGCGCTTTGGGCGAGCTGATCATAGAGGGAATTGATACAAACCTGGATTTCCAGTATGAGATTCTGAGCAATCCGGTTTACCAGGATGGCCATGAGATTGATACGGATTTTATTCCGAATTATTTTCCTGAATACTGCAAGTAGAAGGAAAAAACTGTTGAAGTTCTCAGAGATTCGCCCAGAGGGCAAGGAGAAGTATTATGCTGAGAGATATGTTTAAAAAAACATATACTGTAATTGACAGTCGTGTAAAGACTGGGAAACGGGAGAAAACGGAAGAACCGAGTATTCCTCAGGGACTGTGGAGAAAATGCAATAAATGCGGACAGCCCATTTACGTGGAAGATGTAACAAACAATTATTATGTCTGCCCCAAATGCGGCGGATATTTCCGGGTTCATGCCTATCGTCGGATCGAAATGCTGATTGATGAAGGAACCTTTGAGGAATGGAACCAGGAAATGGAGTTTTCCAATCCTCTGGATTTCCCGGGATATGAAAAGAAGGTTCAGGCAACCAGAGAAAAAACGAGGCTGAATGAGGCCATTGTAACCGGAAAGGGAATGATTCACGGCCTTCCGGCTGCTGTGGGCGTATGTGATGCTCGGTTTATTATGAGCAGCATGGGCCATGTTGTAGGAGAAAAGGTTACACAGATGGTGGAGCGGGCAACAGAGGAGAAGCTGCCTGTGATTATTTTTGCATGCTCCGGAGGTGCCAGAATGCAGGAGGGAATTGTATCTCTGATGCAGATGGCGAAAACCTCAGCAGCTCTGAAACGCCATCATGAGGCAGGACAGCTGTTTATCAGTGTTCTGACAGATCCCACAACTGGAGGAGTAACGGCAAGCTTTGCCATGCTGGGAGATATTATTCTGGCGGAGCCAGGAGCTTTGATTGGATTTGCAGGACCCCGTGTCATTCAGCAGACTATTGGTCAGAAGCTTCCGGAGGGCTTCCAGAGAGCAGAATTTCTTCTGGAGCATGGATTTGTAGATAAGATTGTGCCCCGTGATGAGCAGAAGCGGGTGATTGCAGATATTCTGAGAATGCACAGAAAGCCAGATGCACTGACTCTGAAAAATGCGGGAATCGGAAGAGACGGACAGGCTGAGGCTTCTGGAAAGTTTTCTTTTAACCGTTCCGGGAAGAGTGCCTGGGATACGGTTCTTTTATCCAGAGATGGAGCAAGACCGGTGGCAACCGACTATATTGATGCAATTTTTGATGACTTTATGGAATTCCATGGCGATCGGTATTTTAAGGATGACGGCGCTATTGTGGGCGGCATTGCTACCTTTAAGGGGATTCCGGTTACGGTAATCGGCCAGCAGAAGGGAAAAACCACAAAGGAAAATATCAGAAGGAATTTTGGTATGCCGTCTCCGGATGGGTACCGGAAGGCTCTGCGGCTGATGCAGCAGGCAGAAACCTTTGGCCGTCCGATTATCTGCTTTGTGGATACTCCAGGAGCTTTCTGCGGTATTGAGGCAGAGGAGCGGGGACAGGGAGAGGCGATTGCAAGAAACCTGTTTGAAATGGCATCTCTGACAGTGCCTGTGCTTTCTCTGGTTATTGGTGAAGGCGGCAGCGGCGGAGCTTTGGCTATGGCTGTGGCTAATGAGGTCTGGATGATGGAAAATGCCATTTATTCGATTCTTTCACCGGAGGGCTTTGCTTCGATTCTGTGGAAGGACAGCAAGAAGGCGGCAGATGCAGCCAGAGTTATGAAGATCACAGCAGCAGATCTCTGTGAGATGGGTCTGATCGAGGACGTTATTCCGGAGAAACAGCCGGCCTGTGCAGATACGATGCCTGAAATTGCCGGAATCATCAGAGAAAAGCTGTCTGCTTTTCTGAACAGATACGAAAATATGAAGCCTGAGGAGCTTGCAGAACAGAGGTATCAGCGGTTCCGCAGAATATAGCCTCCTCTGTTTGAGATACAGCTTTGGAGAACAGATTCAGGAGATAGGAATGAGTATATTAAAACCATTGAAAATAGGTGAACTGATAGCGAAATACCCGATTATTCAGGGAGGAATGGGGGTCGGAATCAGCCTTTCCTCTCTGGCCGGAGCCGTGGCTAAGGCCGGAGGAATCGGAATTATTTCCACTGCTCAGATTGGATTTCAGGATCCGGACTTTTTAAAGGCGCCTCTGGAAGCCAATTTAAAGGCAATTAAAACGGAATTTGATAAGGCCAGAGCGATTGCGCCTAATGGAATTATCGGATTCAATATTATGGTGGCAACAAAAAACTATGCGCTGTATGTGAAGGAGGCAATCAAGGCTGGAGCTGATATTATTATTTCCGGCGCAGGACTGCCTGTAACACTGCCGGAGCTGACAGAGGGAGCAAAAACAAAAATTGCCCCGATTGTTTCTACGGCAAAATCAGCTATGGTGATCTGTAAAATGTGGGATCGGAAGTTTCACAGAATTCCTGATCTCCTGGTGATTGAGGGGCCTCTGGCAGGCGGCCATCTGGGCTTTTCCAGAGAGCAGCTGGCTCAGTACGGGGCAGATACGGCTCATGTTTCTGAAACCTACAGCCAGGATGCCTACGATGAGGAAATCCGCGGAATTATGAAGGTTGTAAAGACCTATGAAGATAAGTATGAAACGCATATTCCTGTAGCGGTTGCCGGAGGAATTTACACGCATCAGGATGTTCTTCACGCGCTGGAGCTGGGGGCAGACGGGGTTCAGGTGGCAACCCGTTTTGTAACAACAGAGGAGTGTGATGCTCCTATGTGCTACAAGCAGTCCTATATTGATGCGAAGGAAGAGGATATTGTGATTACGCAGAGTCCGGTGGGAATGCCGGGACGAGCAATCAGGAACCATTTTCTGGAGCAGGTAGAGGAAAGAAAGGCCAAGGGAGAAAATGCAAAGATTTCTCACTGCTATCAGTGTCTGGAGCACTGTAATCCGGCCAGCATTCCTTACTGTATTACAAAGGCCCTGTCCAACGCAGCAGAAGGAGTTCTTGATCAGGCTCTGCTTTTCTGCGGCACCAATGCCAGCCGTGCCGAGAAAATTGAAACGGTTGAGGCTGTAATAAAGGATCTGGCAGGAGAGCCTGTCTGACAGACATAAAAAGCCTGTTATTTCCATAGACTGAAAGCAAGGAAGCTGGGAAGAGACAGGAAGATGTTAAATAATATATGGAGCTTTATGATTCTTGCGGGGGTGCTCTGGGGAGCTGCAAATGGCAATTTAAGTGCGGTTACCCAGAGCCTCATTGATTCTGCAGGGGCGGCGGTGTCTCTGGCCCTTACCATGCTGGGAATCATGTCTTTTTGGTGCGGAATTCTTCAGGTAGGAATGAATGCCGGACTGATTGACTGGTTTACGGGAAAAATGGGTCCTTTGCTGGATTTTCTGTTTCCTGATGTAAAGGACGGACATCCGGCCAGAAAGCCTTTGGCTGTCAATCTGGCAGCAAATATGCTGGGGGTGGGCATGGCGGCTACTCCGGCCGGACTGGAGGCTATGAAGGCGCTGGCAAAGGAAAGCAGGGGAGAGGCAAGCAATGCCATGTGTACCTTTCTGGTTCTCAATGTGTCATCTCTGCAGCTGATTCCTGTTTCTATGATTGCCTACCGCAGTCAGTATCACTCCGCGGCTCCGGCAGCTGTGGTAGGGCCTGCGTTGATTGCGACAGGCTGTTCTACACTGGCAGCTGTTATATTCTGTAAAATTGCGGAATGGATATCTGGGAGGAAAGGTCTATGATCCTGTGGATTTCCCAGATTCTGATTCCGTTGACAGTCTGTTACATTATAGGTTTTGGTCTGTTGTCAGGACGGCCGGTATTTGATGATTTTTTAGAGGGAGCTGCGTCAGGAATGAAAACGGCAGCCGGACTGCTTCCGGTGTTTGTGGGACTTATGATTGCTGTAGGTGTTCTGAGAAGCTCTGGCCTATTGGAGACTCTGGGACAGTGGCTTTCTATCCCGGCTGGGTGGCTGCACTTGCCGACAGAACTGGTTCCTGTTACGCTGGTGCGTCTGGTATCCAACTCGGCTGCCACAGGGCTTCTGTTGGATCTGTTTGAAAAGGCAGGTCCGGATTCCCCTCTGGGAATGTGTGCTTCTGTTATGATGAGCTGCACAGAGACGGTTTTTTACTGTCTCAGTGTATACTTTGGTTCTGTCAATGTAAGAAAAACCCGGTATGCCCTGGCAGGAGCTTTATTTGCCACAGGTGTGGGAGTGGCGGTCAGCATATGGCTGACTTTGGGTTTTTCATAAAAAAAACACAACCCTGTAAGAATTTCCTAATAAATAGCAGGTTGTCGAACAAATAGAAATCATGTATAATCATGAAGAGACTTTTTGCCTTCATGTGCGATAAGGAGAAAATGTGGATACTTATGCAGCATTGAACGATGTTCTGGTGAATCTGTTCCGTGATATTATGGAACTGGAGGAACAGGCGATTATTACTCAGGAATATCAGGATATAACAAACAATGATATGCATGTGATCGAGGCCATCGGAGTGGGAGAGCCTAAGAATATGTCAACCATAGCCAAGCTGCTTTCTGTGACAGTAGGAACTCTGACCATAGCCATGAACAGCCTTGTGAAAAAGGGTTATGTGATCCGGGAAAGAGGAAAAGAGGATCGGCGAGTGGTTTATATTTCTCTGTCGGAAAAAGGGCTGCGGGCTTACCGCCATCATGAAGAGTTTCATCGGCAGATGATCGAAGCTGTGCTGGAAAATCTGACTGAGGATGAGACAGAAAGTCTGGTAAAAGCACTTGCGAAGCTGGAACGATGGTTCCGCAGAACTGAGGAGAATTAGAAGGAGGCACTTTCAATTATGAAAAAGGCAGTCATGTGTTTTATTGGTGCCATGATGGTTTTGTCACTGGCAGCATGTACGCCGACTATGGAAAAGCATAAGGTTGGCGAGGTACAGAATTCTGATATGGCAGTTCCCAAGAGTACTCAGGGGCCTGGCGTTGTAACAGATAAGACACCGGATCTGGACGCACCGGATCTGGATATTATTTCGATATATACAGTCAGCGAGGACGGTTCCAAGCTGGAAGGCACCATGGAAGGTGTAGAGACACTGGATGCTCAGGCGCTGGTGGATCTGCTGATTCAGTATAACGTTCTTGATGAGGGAACAAAGGCAGTATCCTTTACGGCAGAGGGTACACCGGCAAGTGAAGAGGTTGGCCCTGGTGTTGTGAAGATTCCAGGCTTTAAGATTGAAAATGATACAAAGGAATACGGCACGCTGGAGCTGTCACAGTTCCCGGAGGGGGATCAGGCAGAGATGAAGCTGCAGGCTGTAGCAAATACCTTTATTGAGAATATGAAGCTGGTTTATCTGACTGTAACAGCAGATGGTCAGACTCTGGGAGAGAACATGACCTTCGAGGATGCAGGGAAATAAATGGTAACTATTCAGGACGGCGGGAGCAATCTCTGATGTTTCTTGTTCGGCCTTGCCGGACAAGAAGATGGCTCGTTTTGAGCAGTTACCAATAAGTTGATTGACAGGGAGCGGCTGCAAGGCGCAGACGAAGTTAAAATGACTTCACTGCGTTTTGTGGCGGCTCTTTTATCATTTCAGGTGTAACAGTTATGCAAAGATTAAGGCAGGAAGAAGGGGGAAGAAAAGTGAAAGAAAAAAACAGGTGTATAAAAATCAGTCGTTGGTGGCTGACAGTTCCGGCGGTCTATGTGCTGATGATTTTGATAATATTGCGGTTATATGTAATAACAGGGGAAAATTGGCATATAATAGATATTTCTGTGCAGCCGTTTGATACTGCATTCCAGCTGGAGGTGACTTCCTCTAATCCTCAGCTGGATATTGCTTCATTGACGGATGGATTGAAGCTCAAGCAGGAAAAAATGCAAAAGGAAGGGATGACCGGATGGATAATCCAGGGAACGATTCCAAAAGAATCAGTGGGAACCAGGCAGGAGATTCTTGTGAGCTGTGTGGACGACCAGGAGAAGGGAAGCTGGAAAATAAGAAACTGGCAGAAAACAGGAATACCGTTGACTGTCAGATTTGAGAAAAAAACTTTGAAATGGATATATCTTCTGGCCACAGTGTTTGAGACTTTATTTTTAATTTTGTTTTTATATGAGAGAAAAAGAGGAAAATATAGATCTGCAGCAGAGTCTGTGGCAAATCAGATTTATCAAAACAGTTTGCCAGGAGACGTATCAGCATGGAAAATGGGAGAGCAGCTTTTCCATATGTATGAAAAACGGGCTGCGCTGGAGGAGGCTGCGTTTTGTATCATCTTTGGCGGAGACATACTGATTATGGTGTATATGCTAATAATGAAATCAGGAAGCTGCCGGGGAAGCTCTTATGTCATGATGGCTTTTCTGTATCTCATTATGATTCCATGGGCATATATTGTGAGACGGAGAAAAAGAAGCCTGCAGACACTGCTGCAGCAGGAGACAAGACCGCTTACGGCTGCATATGCGAATCTGATGGCGGCTGCCTGTGGATCCTGTATGCAGAGGGAAAGACAGGTGCTTTTGTATCACGCAGCGCTGGGATTTCAAAGGGCCGGAAGGTTTGAGGCGGCTTTGCTGATATCAAATTGCTGGAGAACCTGGCCGTGTAAAAACCAGTATCTTCGTCTTCAGGAGAGCAGGGTGCGTTCAGTATGCCTGGAATTTATGGGAAATATGGAGGAAGCGAAGGCGGAGAAGGACTTTCAGAAGCAGATTCAGGCTCAGAAGCCTTCTTTTACAAAGCGACAGGCAGAACGGATTTATGCAAAGGGGCTGGAAATGAAACTTGCCTTGGAGGAACACAGGCTGGAGGATGCCTGCAGGGCAGGGAGACAGTATCTCCAGATGAGTAAGGAGCCTGGAACCTGGCCCTGGATTTATAATCAACTGAGGATGATATATCTGGAAATGGGAAAGGAAGAAGAGGCGCAGGAGCTGGAATGTCAGCTTATGAGCTTCAGTTCTGAAAACCGGGAAGTGGCGGAGCTTATGAAAAATTACGCCATGCCGGGGCAGAGATGTGAGAAGGAGGCAGGCATACTGGAGCGATTCAGGAAACAGGAGAGAATTCTCAGAGCGGGAATTGGAGCAGCTGCAGGTGTGATTCTGGCTTTAATGATTGGCGTTTGGGTAAACCAGGAGCTGGCTTTTGGAGCAGTTACAGTGGATATGGCAGAGGCGGAAAGTCAGACAGCCGGAGAGATTCAGACAGAGGGGGAAGCCAGTACAGCCGGGGAGATTCAGATAGAGAGGGAAGCCAGTACAGCCGAGGCGGTTCAGACAGAGGGGGAAGCCGGGGAAGCCGGGGCAGCCGGGCGGCTTCAGGTAGAAAATGAAGAAGAAACAGAGCGTTTATCTCCCCCAGCATTTTCTATTGATATTCCAGATGAATGGTTAGAGTTGATTGTGGAAGAAGAGAGAGAGAATGGCGGACGGATCTATTATCAGAAAAGCTCTTATGAAAAGATGGGGGATGGGATGATATTTTCCATAGTTATTTATGATGACGGTTCTTACATTGATGTACCAGAAAGTCGTGTGTTAGGCACAGATGGTCCCTATGTGTATCTGCTTTGTAAGCCTACAGATGTGTGTTATTACTGGGAAGATGAGTCCATTCGAGAAGAGTATGCCAGACTGCAGAATCAAATAGAAGAGATTATAAAAACATTCCAGATTGATTCTAAGACAGCTTCTTATGATGGGGGAGAATATATTTTCCCGAACAGCCATCAGGTGTATTTAAAGGAGTCAGAGCTGCTGAATCTGTCAGATGATGCCCTGCGGCTGGCAAAAAATGAGATTTATGCCCGTCATGGCCGCAGATTTCAGGATCAGGATCTGCAGATATACTTTGAAGGTAAGTCCTGGTATCACGGTACAGTGGAAGCTTCCGCATTTGATGAAAGTGTTTTTAATCAATATGAAAAAGCAAATGTGGTGCTGATTCAGAAGGAACAGGGTAAAAGAGAATAAGTGAATGTATTGAAATTCATACAATTTTCTTACATCCATTGCATAAGAATTGAAAAAACAGTATAGTGATAGCATAAAGTGTAGAAAATTCAGAATAATTTCTGGGAAGGGGGCGAGAAAGGCAATGCTTGAGGTTTGCGATCTGGAAAAATCATACGGGCATCATCCGGTATTAAGAAAGATATCATTTTCAGCAAAGCCAGGCACCTGTGTGGGCATTGTGGGAGGAAACGGATGTGGGAAAACAACGCTTTTGTCTATTCTTGCCGGAGCAAGGAAACCAGATGGGGGAAGGATTTTATTTGATAGCCAGGAAGCTGTGAGCAATCCAAAGATTTTTTCTCAGGCAGCAGCTTACGTTCCTCAGGAAAATCCGCTGATAGAGGAACTGACTGTGAGAGATAATCTGAGGCTTTGGTACCGGGGCAGCAAAAAGGAGCTGGAAAAGGATCTCATCTCCGGGCCAGCTGCAATGCTGGGAGTGGATCAGATGCTGAAAAAGACGGTTTGCACGTTGTCTGGCGGAATGAAAAAAAGGCTGAGTATTGCCTGTGCCCTGTCTAATCATGCTTCTGTATTGATTTTAGATGAGCCGGGGGCGGCGCTTGATTTAGAATGCAAGGCCGTGATTCGAGATTATCTGGAGCAGTACAGAAGGCTTGGGGGAACGATTCTTTTAACATCTCATGAGATGGCGGAGCTAAGCCTGTGTACAGAATTGTATGTGCTGCGGGACGGGCACATGGAATCAGTTCCCGGCGGATTATCAGAAATGGAACTGATTAAGTGCTTTAAAAACGGGACTTTTGCAGATACTCAGGAGCTGAAACAGAGAGAGGTACCATAAAAACAATGGAGGAAATGTGTATGAAGTGTATGAAATGCGGAGCTGAACTACAGGAAAATGAAAAGATCTGCCGTGTATGTGGTCAGGAAACAGAGACTGTGGAGACAAATGCCCTGAAGGAGGAAACAAAAGGGACGTCAGATACGACGGATGGGTTGGCAGCATCAGAGCAGGCAGTTTCCGAAAGTCCGGAGCCCGAGAAAAAGAAGCCCGAGAAAAAGAAGTCCGGGAAAATGATGATCGGTGTGGCTGCGGCAGTGGCAGCAGTGGGAATTGGAATTGCAGTAGTACCGCGGCTGATGGAGGATCCGAAAAAAACGGTGATTGCAGCTTTCGAAAGCGTAAATTCTGATAATCAGATAACCGGGGCAGAGGAAATATTTGGTTTAAGGGAATTTTTGGAAAATTATGGAAAGGTCAACTGTGAAAGTATTTTTCGAATGCAGATAGACGGCTGTTCTCAACCGGGAATGGAGATGCTGACAGGAGCTGGCTTGGAGATCCGCTCAAAGGCAGATTTGGAAAACTGGAAATCAAGAGCAGAAATGGCTCTGAATTATAATCATATGGATCTGGCAGAACTCCAGTTCTATTATGGAGATCAGGTGTTTATGGCAGCTGTACCAGAGCTGGTGGATCGTGTTTTTACTCTGAAAATAAATGACAGCCTGGGGGACAGTTTGAAAAATTCTCCAACGGTGGCTCCCTATCTGGAGGCATCTGGAGTGGATACAGAGCAGCTGGCAGAGCTGGTGCAGGAGATGATGAAAAAGCCGGAAAATGGAACCGCAAAGGGACAGCTTGATTTTCCAGGACTTTTGGACAGGTATCAAAAGGGCTGTAAGGCGAAGGAAAGTTTTCAGCAGGCGATGATGGTAGAGAAAGCAGAAAAAGGAAGCTTTTTGGTAGATGGAAAGGAGACCGTTTGTAAAGGATACCATGTACAGATCAGCAAGGATTCTCTGATTGCATTTCTCCGTACATCCTCGGATTTTTTCCTGAATGATGAGGAACTGAAAGAGCAATATCTGGATCAGCTGAGACTGAGCGTATCTATGACAGAGCTGTTTTCTGGAGCAATGGCGGCTGGAGATCTTCCCTCCGCAGAGGAAATGCTGCAGCAGAGTTATGATGAAGTCAAAGAGCAGACAGACTGGATGATTCAGATTCTGGAACAGTCTCTTCAGGATGTGGATATGACGGTTTATGTAGATCCGAAAGGACGGCTTGCCAGCCTGACAGGAACAACAACAGTTGTGGAAGCAGATATGGAAGCAGCAGAATCGGAACCGACAAATGAAGAAGCCGGGACAGGAGACAGCAGTGATGCGGCGAAAGGAACAGGCGAGGGCAGCGGAGCAAATACAGATGAGGCTGTAAAGGAGAAAAGAGAGGCGCAGATTGATTTTGCTCTGGATCTTCATGGTGGAAGCTACCTGACAGAGAATATGAACGGACGTCTCAGCATTACGTCAGAGGGCGCGACAACGGATATTCTGTATGAAAAAGAGGAAAGCTATGACGGGGAGCAGCTGGACAGCGATCATACGGTGTCTGTTCTTTCCTCAGATGGAAATATTACAATGAATGCATCTGGTACTTACATAACGGAGAGTGGATCCTGCCAGCTGGATATGGAACTTCTTGTTCCAGAAATGCAGCCGATAAAGATTCACGGGTCTGGCATGGTGACAGAGCTGGAGAAAGGAAAATCTATCTATGCAGATATAGACTCCTTGTCTGTTGAGGCAGAAGGAATTACCATGAATTTCAGCGGTGAGCTGGGATACGGTCCTCTTTCGGAAGAAGTATTGCCTCTGGAGGGAGAGGAGCTGGATGTGCTGGCAGCAACAGAAGAGGACTGGGGAGAGATTATGATGGAGGTATACGGGAATATTTTCGGACTGATGTCTCAGCTTGCAGGTATACAGTAGGCATAGAGGTAAAATAGAAGACGGCGGGAGTTTACAGAAAATGAAGTCCTATTTCATATTGATTCAGTTAGAAGTAAAACGGGCTCTGAAACGGCTTGGATATCTGTATCTTGGTATGGCTGCCCTGCTGATTCTGGCAGGGACGGCCGCCTTCCTCACAGGCCGTCTGGCATATGGAGACAGGGTTTCTGAGAGAATTTCCATTGGCGTTGTTCTTCCGGAAAATGACAGACTGGCTGGAAAAGCCATGTCTATGGCCGCGTCTTTGGAAAGTGTAAGCAGTCTCTGCGATTTTGTTACTGTGGATGGGAAAACAGCGGAAGAGGGATTGAAAAACGGAGAATTTTATGCAGTTATGAAAATTCCGGAGGGTCTGGTAGAAAGCATTATGGATGGGACCAATCTTCCTGTCCGCGTGGTGTTTCCAGGGAAAGCTTCAGTAGAGGGCCGTATTTTCCGGGAGCTGACAGAGGCAGGAGCAGCAATCCTTGGCTCAGCTCAGGCAGGAATTTACGCCGGGGATCAGGTGATTCAGACGAAAGGTGAAAGCATGGGGCTTTCTCCGGAGGAAAGTCAGGAGGCGATTGCCTGTTCCGAACAGGATTTGAATGAAATATATCTGTCCTACAGCCTTGCCAGAGAGGATTATTTTCTGGCCCAGAAGGTTTCAGCAACCGGAGATTTGGATATGGTTTCTTATTATGGCATCAGCGGTTTTATTTTGGCACTGCTTTTGATGGCAATTCCTGTATCAGGCTATTTGATGCCATGGAATGAGGCAATGAAAAGCCAGTTGACTCGGGCAGGGATTGGAGGGGGAAAGAGAGTTCTGGCCAGAGTGGCAGGGCTTGGTTATCTGTTTATTTTGGCAGCGGTTCCGATGTGGCTGATATATGGGCTGTTAGAGGGAGAGATTTTTACAGGAAAAATAAGTGGAAATCAGTTGTTTGATCTTTTGCGGCAGATGATTTGCATATGCTCTGTCTGTGCAGGGGCGGCGGTTTTGGCAGTGTTTTTGTTTGAGGCATCTGGAAGTCTGCTTGGAGGAATGATGCTTTTATTTTTGACAGCGGCAGCACAGCATTTCCTGGCAGGTGGTTTTCTTCCTCTGGTGTTTCTTCCTGGAGCAGTCCGAAAGCTGGCGCCGTTTCTTCCTTCAGGAATTTTGATGGATGTAATGAAAACAGCAGTAAGCGGAGTCTGGAATTTTTCAGCAGTGTTCCGGCTGATTCTTATGTTTGCGGTGTTTTTTGCCGGAAGTTATGCGCTGGAGGTGAGGGAAAAATGAGACAGATCTTTATGTGGTTTTTTCTTTCCTGTAAACGATATCTGCGCCGTTTTTCTTTTGTGCTTATTCTTCTTTGCCTTCCGGCAGGGGCCTGGTGGATAGGAAATCTGGAAAAAAGCGGAGACAACAGGATTCGGATTGCAGTGTGCGTGGAATCTGATTCCGGTGATGCTTTGGCAGAGGGGCTGGTGCAGGCGCTTACGGAAAAAAGCAGGGCATCCGGCGAGAGTATGTTTCTGTTTTACCGGTGTGAATCTGCAGAAGAAATCAAAGAACAGGTGGCGTCCCGAAAAGCGGAATGTGGATATGCAGTGGCAGCAGATTTGGGAAAGCGGATGGAAGAGGGCAGTTATAAACGAAGTATCCGTGTTTTTTCTGCGCCATCCACAACAACGGCAGAATTATCCACAGAGGTGGTATTTGCAGAACTGGCATCTGTGTATAACCGCGAGGTTTTAGAAAATTATGTGGAAAATGGCCGTGGTTTTTCTTTTGCAGGAGAAGCTGGAGGGGAACAAAGAGAACAGCTTGCCTTTCAGGCCGGTGAGTATTATAATATTTGGATGGAAAATGGAGGAATTTTTCAATTTGAATATGAAACTCTGAATTCTATCGTGGGAATACAACAGGAAGCTTCAGGCAGAAAAGCCGGAATGGAAGGGGTATTTCCAGTAAGAGGACTTGCGGCTGTGTATGTATTTGTAACAGGAATTTATGGTTCAGTCATTGGAGCAGAGGATGAACGGAGAAATCTGTATGTATGGATAGACAGACGAAAAAGAGGCTGGTGCAGGCTGACTGCCCAGGCCGCCCCGGTATTTTTGGCAGCAGTTTCAGCACTGGCGGCTACCTGGCTGGGAGAGGAGAATTTTTCTGGAATCTCAGGTCTTGCAGCGGAAGCGGGAATCATGGCCGCTTATGGGCTGGCAGTTGTTCTGTTTTCCCGGCTGCTGGGACTGATGTGGAAAAAACCGGAAATTCTTTGCTGTCTGATTCCGTTTTTTCTTATGGGAAGTTTGATCTTTTGTCCTGTTTTGGCAGATATCAGCAGGTATTTTCCGGCAGCAGGGTGGCTGGGACGGTTGTTTCTGCCCTGGTATTACCTGCAGTGTTTTTAGGAGAAATTTTACCTTAGCCTCTATTCTTTTCAACAAGTAACAAGAAAAAATGACACAAGGAGGGCGCAATGGATACGAATGTATTTTCATATATCCTTGCTGTTGCAGACAGTAAGAGCATCTCCGGAGCTGCGAGGCAATTATTCATGTCGCAGCCAGCTCTGACAAAACAACTGGGGAAGTTAGAATCTGAACTGGGATTTAAGATATTTGATCGCAGCCATTCGCCGTTGACGGTTACAGAAAAAGGGAAAATTTTTTTAGAATTTGCTGTTAAATATCAGGAATTAGAAAAGGAACTGAATTGTAGTCTTGCTCAAGCAAATAAAATGCCGGTCAGGCCAGTCCGAGTGGCAACCACTCATCGAGGCGGACACTATGCAGGCGTACATACAGCAGATTTTTTAAAATGTTATCCAGAAACATCTTTAGAGTATCTGGATATGAGTGCGGAAGAATGTGAAAAAGCTTTGGAAGAGGAAAGTGTAGATTTGGCTATTTATACAGATCCTGTCATGTCGGGGCAAATAGAATATATGCCTTTGGAGGAGGATCCGTTAGTATTCGTAATCCCAATCGGCAATGAACTTCTTTCGGGTATAGATACTACAGGCTCAAATCTATTTCATCCGGTGCTTATCGAAGCTGAAAAATTCCGCTCTCCCGCTCTTCGTTATATCTTATCTACACCGGAACACAGTCTTTATTATGCGGAGTGTGCATTCTTAAAAAAATTTAGAATCCGGCCCACGGCTCCATTACGGATTGATTATGTGGACACCCGCTACGCGATAGCCTGCGGAGGAGGTGGAATTGTCCTGGTTCCAAGGATTACTGTAATGAAGGCAGAGCATACTGACCAGGTAGTTTATGGTATGTTAAAAGAAGAAGGTATTTACCGTTATGTTATTGTTGCTAGAAAAAAGGGACGTATTCTTCCTAAAGAGGCCCAGGAATTTTGGCGTTTTATGGTAGGACAGAGATTTCGTAATACCAAATTGGAATAGGCGTTATTCCGGTTTAGAATAAAAAAATGAGTAATATTGGAAGCCTTCTTCTGTATTGCATAAAAAAGCTTGCTGAAAAGCAGGCTTTTTTTAGACAGATATAGTTTGATTCCAAACAGTTATAAAAGCAAACCATATACAGAATAACCAAAAACTTGAACGCATTACAATGATTATTATATAATATAGCCATAATATTTACCGGTAAATGTAACGTGAAAATAAAATTTCAGGAGGTTGTTATGGAAAAGTTAAAAAATACGAAAGTTCTTGGTTTTCCACTCTGGATGTTTTTGGTCTTGAACATTATTATGATTTTTTTAGCTTCAAAAGATTGGATGCTGTCTAATATGATTGGAGCATTGGGCTTTGCATTGATCGTTGGAACTATGCTGGGATGGATTGGAGATCACATTCCGATTTGGAACAGCTGGTTTGGAGGCGGAATGCTTTTCACCTGTCTGATGGCTGGCGCTATGAATACATTTAATTTGATTGGAGAGGGTGCGAAAGAAGCTCTGAATAATTTTAATGGATCAACAGGATTCCTTGATCTATACATAATGGTTTTAATTACAGGATCCGTTTTATCCGTTGATCGTAAGATGTTAATAAAATCTTTTGCAGGATATATTCCGACGATTCTTGCAGGTGTAGCAGGAGCTTTGGGACTTGCAGGTATTGTCGGTGCGATTACCGGAGTTGGAGCGATTGATGCAATTACAACTTACGCGATTCCTGTTATGGGCGGTGGAAATGGCGCAGGCATCCAGCCCATGAGCCGTATGTGGGAAGCCGCTACTGGTGGTGATGGTTCTGCATGGTATGCATCAGCATTTGCAATTATCAGTCTGGGAAATCTTGTGGCTGTTTTCATGAGTGCTTTATTGAATAAATTGGGGCAGGCGAAGCCTTCTTGGACTGGAAACGGTCAGCTTATGCGCGGAATAGAAAATGCAGCAGCAAAAACGGAAGAAGTAAAACCGACTATAGCGGACTATGCTACTGGATTAGCTCTTGGTCTTTGTTGTTTTTCAATGGCAGACCTTTATTCCAAGCATATTTCCATTGTAAATAACCGCCTGGATCTTGGTTTTTCCATTCATACCTTCGCATTTATGGTTATTCTTATGGCTGCTCTTAACATTTCCAATATTCTTCCGGCAAATATCAAGGCTGGAGCTAAGGGAATGCAGATGTTTTTTGTTAAGTATATGTCCTTCCCCTTAATGATTACTGTAGGGATCGGAACAAATTTAAGTGATTATGCAAAAGTTTTTACCAATCCAGCAAACCTTCTTATTATTGTAGTAACCGTTATCGGAGCGATGTTGGGAACTTTTATTGTGGGCAGACTGCTCCACTTCTATCCGGTAGAGGCTATGCTTACAGCAGGTCTTTGTATGGCTAATGGCGGAGGCTCAGGCGACGTTCAATGTCTTGGTGCAGCTAACCGCATGGAAATGATGTCATATGCTCAGATTTCATCTAGAATCGGAGGAGCAATCATGCTTGTTGTAGCAAGTTTCTTCTTTGGACGATTTTTGTAAAATTGGAGGTAGAATTTCATGGAAGGGAAAAATCCATTAGTATCCAATTTAACATTGGAACAACAAAAAAATCTATTTGGAAATGCATATCTGAATATGCTGTGGTATTGTCCTGCAGACCAGAGGTTTTCCTATTGGGCTCATCTTCCGGATAGTTATTATGACGAAAAAAATCCAGATTACCGTTTGATGGTAATTATTCATGGAACCGGCTGTGCGGTAGAAGATTATATTCGAGAAGCTAAGGAATTAGCAGATCAGAATCATATCGCAATTCTGGCGCCGTTGTTTCCCGGCGGATTGATTGATCATGATGATTTTAACAGCTACAAACTTTTATCATGTGATGGAATCCGGTATGATCAAATTTTACTGGATATGGTAGAAGATATGGCAAACCGATATCCCGGTATCCATACAGAGCGTTTTTTCCTTTTTGGACATTCTGGAGGCGGACAGTTTACCAACAGGTTTCTGTTTGCTCATCCAGAGCGGCTGCTGGCTGTTTCTATTGGCGCTCCGGGGCGCCCGACTTTTCTCGATCTGAATGAAGATTACTTTTGGGGAGTTAGAGATTTTAAAGAATATTTTGGAAAATCTGTGGATATTGAGGCAGTGAAACAAATACCAGTTCAGATTACTGTCGGAGAAAATGATACAAAGTTTATAGGGGACTCCCCATACGGTACAAACCGTGTAGAGAGAATGAAAAGTCTTCAGAAAAACCTTGAAGACTGGGGGGTAAAAACAGAGCTTCAAATTCTTCCTGGTTTTGGACATGAAGGAGGAGAGCGTGAACGGGTGCGAACTGCGCAGGAATTTTTCATAGGAAATTTATAAATTGTTAAACATGTAAGAGACAAACGGTACCCTGATAGCGAGACACAGAAAAAGAGACTGTGCTCAACTATCAGGGTACCGTTTGTCTCATTTTTTCATCTGAAAGTTTGCTACATTTTCTGTTCCATCAGCCAGGAGGTAAAGTAGGGCTGAATCACGTCAAAGGGGGCATTTCCCATATCCAGAATAAATCTATGAAATTCTGAAGGGCTGAATCGGGAGCCCAGATTTTTCTCTGCGTTTTCACGCATATTCTGAATTTCCATAGCGCCTACAAAATAAGACAGATAGTTGGCCGGATTTTCGATCATGGCTTCAAACATGGCATCACTGACAGCGCCTGGATCCTCATAGAACTGAGAAAGGTATTCAGCAACCTGATTTCGATCCCAGCCAAGATAATTGACAGCCAGATCCAGATAGGCATGAAGCCCTAGAATTGCCGTGGAGTTAGATGCCAGCAGGCGCCCAAATTCCGGATCCAGACCATTATCCAGAGTGTAGGAAAGTGCTTCTACGTAGGCAGCCCATCCTTCACTGTAGCCATTAAAGGACAGAATTTTCCGCAAATCAGAAGCATCGGAGCTGTGGAAATACACATTCTGGTACAGGTGTCCCGGATACCCCTCATGAGCAATGGTCGGGTACAGGGACTCAGAGGTATACTGGGGATTGTGGTTAATATAAATGACATTGTCAGTAATGTCGTCAATGGGGGATGTCAGGTAAAAGGCCGGGCTTAAGGAAAGCTCCAGAGCCTTGGGGACATCCTTCAGTGTGTAGCTGCACTCCGGAAGCGGTGGAAAGTCAGCGGCAGTCAGAGTTTTTAATTCTTCGAGCATAGCAGCCGGTTCTGTCTGGCGGAACTGGCTGGTTTCCAGAAGGCTGCCAAACTCCGGATGCTCTTTTAAAATGGCAGAGGTTTCTTTTAGCTTTTTATTGATGGTCTGCTCCACAGCGGCAATCAGCTCTTCTACGGACTGGTATGAGGTGCCGGTACTGGCATAGACCAGATATTTGTAATATTTTTTTCCGTCAGGAAATCCGCACATACCGCCCTCGTTGGTTCCTGTACCCTTCAGCGCTTTCATGCCGTCAATCAGTGTCTGATAGGCGGGAACGAAGCTCTCCTCCAGAAGCTGTTCATTGCGCTGGCGGAATGAGTTTTTTTCTTCTTCTGTCAGATCGGCAATTTGCTCCAGCCGCTGGTTAAAGCTGTCGATGAGAAAATTGTTTCCCGGAACTAAAAGATAGCTTTCACAGGATTCGATGACATGGTCGATGCAGGTGTCGCTCATCATCAGACCGGCATCAGCCTTCTGCTGTTCAAAGGCGAGAATCTCCTTGTAATAATCATCAATAGCATCCAGCAGCGCAAGATATTCCTCTACATCCTGTTTTTCATAAAAAGAGTACTCACACAGCAGAATCGGAAGTTCAGCCTGTATGCCTATGGTTGCAGAAAGCGGCTGATAGTAAAGCTCCAGCCCTTCGCTTAAAGCTTCTGTTTTTAAAAGGCTTTGCAGAATGTGAAAGGTGACCTTCTGCTTTTCAGAAAGGAGCGCAGGAGAGAAAGAATCCAGCTCTTCCTTCAGCTGCTGTCGGGTCTGCCGGTTTTCTTCCATGGCATCCATGGAAATCGGCGCGAAGAGATTTTCCGCAGAAGAAATTCCAAAATTTTCCGGATGCCGCAGAAGATACTGAAGATCCAGCTGGCAGCCACATACCTGTTCGCGGAATAATTGTTCTTCTAGTTGGGAAAATCGCGACTGTTCCTTCAGTTCATTTTCCTGATACTGTTCGTAGGGAAGCTTCTCTTCCTGGGGATAGGGTGCTGCTGTAGTAGCTATGTCCGCCGAGGGCCGCGGCACACACCCGGAAAGCAGAGCCACACAGAGAAGCAGGGCCGCAAAGGGGCCGGAAAACCAGGTTCTTTTTGTATGCATAAATGAATCCTCCTAAGTGTTCCTATTATAATCTATACTCAATAAAATTACAACTTATGTAACATTCCGCCCGGATTCCTTGTGTTTTCGGGCGGTTTATGCTATAGTTTGATTACTTATTTCTATAATTTGGAGGAAATGGCTCATGTGTCAGAATCAGAATTGTAATTGTAAAAAACCATATTATATTACTACCGCGATTGCGTATACATCCGGAAAACCCCATATTGGAAACACCTACGAGGCTGTGCTTGCAGACAGCATTGCCCGTTTTAAAAGAGCGGAAGGTTATGATGTCCGCTTTCAGACAGGAACTGATGAGCACGGTCAGAAGATCGAATTAAAGGCTGAAGCAGCAGGCGTATCTCCCCAGGATTTTGTTGACGGCGTTGCCGGAGAGATCAAGACGATCTGGGATCTGATGAACACCTCTTACGATAAGTTTATCCGTACTACAGACAAGGATCACGAGGCTCAGGTTCAGAAGATTTTCAAAAAACTGTATGATCAGGGCGATATTTACAAGGGCTATTATGAAGGTCTGTACTGTACTCCCTGTGAGTCCTTCTTTACAGAATCTCAGTTAGTAGACGGCAAGTGCCCTGACTGCGGCCGGGAGGTTCAGCCAGCAAAGGAAGAGGCGTATTTCTTTAAAATGAGCAAGTATGCGGATCGTCTGATTGCTTATATTAATGAGCATCCGGAGTTTATTCAGCCGGTATCCCGGAAAAATGAGATGATGAACAACTTCCTGCTTCCGGGTCTGCAGGATCTGTGCGTATCCAGAACCTCCTTTACCTGGGGCGTTCCGGTATCCTTTGATCCGAAGCATGTAACCTACGTATGGCTGGATGCTCTGACCAACTATATTACTGGTTTGGGCTATGACTGTGATGGCAATCACGGCGAGCTGTTTGACAAATTCTGGCCGGCAGATCTTCATCTGATTGGTAAGGATATTATCCGTTTCCATACCATTTACTGGCCGATTTTCCTGATGGCTCTGGATCTGCCCCTTCCCAAGCAGGTGTTTGGACATCCCTGGCTGCTTCAGGGCGACGGCAAGATGAGTAAATCCAAAGGAAATGTTCTGTATGCAGATACGCTGGTAGATTTCTTTGGTGTGGATGCAGTCCGCTATTTTGTTCTTCACGAGATGCCCTTTGATAATGACGGCGTCATTTCCTGGGAGCTGATGGTAGAGCGGCTGAACTCTGATCTGGCAAATATCCTGGGAAATCTGGTCAACCGCACGATTTCCATGTCCAACAAATACTTTGACGGAACCGTAAGAAACGGCGGCGCAGCTGAGGCAGTAGATGAGGACTTAAAGGCAGTGGTATTAGATGCTGTGAAGAAAACAGTAGCAAAAATGGATCAGCTGAGAGTAGCAGATGCTATTACCGAGATCTTTGGCATTTTCCGCCGCTGCAACAAATATATTGATGAGACTATGCCCTGGGCTCTGGCTAAGGATAAGGATAAGAAGGACCGTCTGGCAACGGTTCTCTACAATCTGGTAGAGGCAATTACCATTGGTGCTTCTCTTCTGGAATCCTTTATGCCGGAAACCTCTGAGAAGATTCTGTCTCAGCTTCAGGCAGAAAAGAGAACTCTGGATCAGATGGATACCTTTGGTCTGTATCCGTCAGGCGGAAAGGTAACAGACAAGCCGGAAATTCTCTTCGCCCGTATGGATGTGAAGGAGGTTCTGGAAAAGGCAGAGAAGCTTCAGGCAGAGCAGGCGGCAGCTGCCGCAGCAGAAAACGGCGCAGCTGACGCAGAGGAAAAGCAGGAGGAGCCGGTGATTGATATTGAGGCAAAGCCGGAGATTTCCTATGATGATTTTGCAGCAATGCAGTTCCAGGTTGGCGAGATTATTTCCTGTGAAGCAGTGCCCAAGTCCAAAAAGCTGCTTTGCTCTCAGGTTAAGATCGGAAGCCAGGTAAAGCAGATTGTCAGCGGCATTAAGGCGCACTATTCTCCTGAAGAGATGGTGGGCAAAAAGGTGATGGTTCTGGTAAATTTAAAGCCTGCAAAGCTGGCCGGAGTAATGTCTGAAGGTATGATTCTGTGCGCGGAAGATGAAGAGGGCAATCTTTCTTTGATGGTTCCGGAAAAGAAGATGCCGGCAGGCGCAGAGATTTGTTAATAGGGACGCAGACAAAATGCGGATAGGATTTAACGGCAATCAGTTAAAGCTGATTGCCGTTGTCAGTATGCTTGTGGATCATATGGCATATCTGTTTATCGGAGTGGGAATGCTAACGCCTGCATTGCAGGCAGGGGAAGAAGTGCCTGCCCTTTTTCTGCTGTATCGTGTACTGCGGGCGATTGGCCGGATGGCCTTTCCTGTTTTTTGTTTTTTGCTGGTGGAAGGTTTTTTACATACAAAGAGCAGGCGGCGATACGCGATACGCCTGGGAATATTTTCCCTGATTTCAGAGATTCCATTTGATCTGCTTACCAGCGGAACCAGGCTTTTTGTTGATTGGAGTTCCCAGAATGTGATGATAACACTGTTTTTGGGGTTGCTGATGATGGAAGTGCTGGAGAGACTTGATATTCAAAAAAAGAATACCCTGGATCAAGGGCGAAATTACAGTTCGGGTATTTTTCAGCTGGAGCTTATGGCCCAATTATTTGTAATTTTCTTTTTTTGCGCGGCCGCCTGGATAGTACGATGCGATTATGATTATACAGGAATTATGCTGATTGCGATTTTCTACTGGTTCCGGTGGGATAGGAAGCAGATGTGTATTATGGGATTTTTATGGATGGCAGTTATCGAACAGCGTCTGGAATATTTACCGGCATTTGCCCTGTCTTTTATTTTCATTTTTCTTTATAATGGGACGCGGGGGAAATGGAAAGGCAAATATGCAGGTTATTTCTTTTATCCACTGCACATGGCGGTGCTTGCGCTGATATATGGGCTTGTATAAAGAAATATCCAGGAAATTTTCCGAAAAACAATCAGAAGGAAGGTCATAATATGATTTTTGATACTCATGCTCATTATGATGATGAGGCATTTCAGGAGGATCGGGATGAGCTTTTAAATAGCCTGAGTACTCATGGAATTGAAGCAGTAGTTAATGTAGGAGCCAGCATCCAGACAACAAAAAATACGCTGGAGCTGATGAAAAAATACCCCTTTGTCTATGGAGCTGTAGGGGTTCATCCCAGTGAAACAGAGGAATTAAACGACAATTTGATGGACTGGCTGAAGCACGTTTCCGGTGAAAAAAAGGTCGTAGCCATTGGCGAAATCGGACTGGATTATTACTGGAAAGAGCCGGATCCGGAGATTCAGAAGCACTGGTTTGTGCGCCAGCTTCAGCTGGCAAGAGAGGTAAAGCTTCCTGTGATTATTCACAGCAGGGATGCGGCCCAGGATACGCTTGATATTATGAAGGCAGAGAAGGCAGGAGAAATCGGCGGAGTGATTCACTGCTTTTCTTACGGAACAGAGATGGCCAGAGAGTATCTGAATATGGGATTTTATCTGGGAATCGGTGGAGTTGTGACCTTCAATAATGGGAGAAAGCTGAAAGAGGTAGTGGAGTATATGCCGCTTGACCGGATTGTTCTGGAGACAGACTGCCCCTATCTTTCCCCTGTTCCTAATCGGGGAAAACGCAATTCCTCTTTGAATCTTCCTTATGTGGCAGAGGCGATCAGCCAGATAAAAGGCATCTCACCGGAAGAGGTGATAAAGATCACCAATCAGAATGCAAGAAATCTGTATCGGCTGTAAATCCGGAAAAAGCGTAGGAAAATCGACGAAAAGAGGACTGCTGGGAGATTCCGTGAAAACGAGGAAAGGCCGGCAGGGTTTGAGGGGGATCCTGCCGGCATGTGCATGAAAAAAAGTTAAAAGCGTATTTATGTTGCTGACAATAACTAATATATCTGAAAAATGTGACTGGAATATGGAAAAAATGTGAAAGATTTGTGAGAGGATGGAACTGCATGGAAAACAGATTAGGCAATCCCAAGAACACAATTGAAGTGATTCAAAAGTATGAATTTGCCTTTCAAAAAAAATTCGGACAGAATTTTTTGATTGATACGCATGTGCTGGATAAAATTATCCGGGCTGCAGGAGTGACAAAAGAGGATATGGTTTTGGAAATCGGTCCCGGAATTGGCACAATGACTCAGTGTCTTGCTGAGGCAGCCGGCCGGGTAGTTGCAGTGGAGATTGACTCGAATCTGATTCCGATTCTGAAAGATACCTTAAAGGATTATGATAATATCACGGTCATTAACGAGGATATCCTGAAGGTGGATATTAAAAAGCTGGCAGAAGAATATAATGGCGGCCGACCCATTAAGGTTGTGGCAAATCTGCCCTATTATATTACAACGCCGATTATCATGGGGCTGTTTGAGAGTGAAGTTCCTATTGATAATATTACGGTTATGGTGCAGAAAGAGGTGGCAGACAGGATGCAGACCGGTCCCGGATCAAAGGATTACGGAGCATTGTCTCTGGCTGTTCAATATTATGCAGAGCCTTATATTGTGGCGAATGTTCCGCCCAACTGCTTTATTCCCCGTCCTAATGTAGGATCTGCGGTAATTCGGCTGACCAGACATCAGAAGCCGCCGGTTGAGGTAAAGGACAGCGGGTTGATGTTCCGTCTGATTCGTGCTTCTTTTAATCAGCGGAGAAAAACTCTTCAGAATGGCCTGAACAATTCCTCAGAGCTGCATTATTCCAAGGAGCAGATTGCCAGGGCAATTGAAAGTCTCGGCGTTCCGGCAACAGTGCGCGGGGAGGCTCTGACTCTGGAACAGTTTGCCCGTCTGGCTAATTATTTTACAGAAAATGCCTAGAAAATGAGATTTCAGACAAAAAACAGGGCTTTCGTTTTTGCAGATGATATATCTGCAGCTGCGAAGCCCTGTTTTATTATACACAGTTATCGACTGATAGTTTTCGTGAACAAATTTACTTTCTCTCAAATAGGCTGCGTAATTACAGATCGCATTTGGAAAGAGCTGCTTCATCTGCAACGATGGTTACATCCGGATGCATCTGCAGAATAGAAGCCGGAACATGAGGAGTAACCGGTCCGCTGATAACCTGTTTCAGAATATCAGCTTTGTCAGCGCCGCTGACAACCATCAGAACCTTCTTTGCCTGCATAATGGTCTGAATTCCCATGGTATAAGCCTGCTTCGGAACGTCGTCAATGCTGGCGAAGAAACGCTTGTTTGCTTCAATGGTGCTGGGCTGCAGATCTACGCAGTGGGTCAGAGTAGCAAAGGTGTCATCCGGCTCGTTAAATCCGATATGTCCATTGTGGCCAAGGCCAAGAAGCTGAAGATCCACGCCGCCGATCTCTTTGATAACGTTGTTGTAGCGGGCACATTCTTTGTCACTGTCCGGCTCGGTTCCATCAGGAATGTTGGTGCGGGCCAGATCGATATTTACATGCTTGAACAGATTGTTGTACATGAAATAGTAGTAGCTCTGGTCATTATCTCTATTCAGTCCTTTATATTCATCCAGGTTAACAGTAGAAACGCCGGAGAAATCCAGATCGCCCTGATTGTACCACTCAATCAGCTCTTTGTAGGTGCCGATGGGTGAAGAACCGGTAGCCAGTCCCAGTACACAGTTTGGTTTTAAAATAACCTGTGCTGCAATAACATGGGCTGCTCTGCGGCTTAACTCATTGTAATCCTTTGCTTTGATGATTTGCATGGTAATACCCCCTGAAAATAAAAAATTTTTTGTTAAAATCTAATCATAGGATAGCATTTTTAGGTCATAGTTGCAATGGTTATTTCATAAAATGTTTATCAAAGGAGTGATAGCATGTCTGATTATCGAAGATTAATCTCATACATTTATGCATATGAGGGCGGCATAAAAGGAAAAAATATTGGATATGCCAAGGTGGAGATACGAGGGGGACAGTGCAGAATACAGGTAAATGTGAAAAGAGTTTTTGTGGGAAGTAATGAAACAGGGGTTTATTTGCTGGCTCCAGAAGCGGAAATTCTTCTTGGGAGAATTTTTATTCGGGGAGGCGCAGGGGAGTTTCGAACACAGGTAAATGCAGAAAATGTGGAGGGGAGCGGGATTTCCGCAGATCAGTTCTATGGGCTGACCATCCATGATGTGACAAGTACCTGGAGAAGTTATACAACGGTCTGGGAGGATGCGGTGGCACAGACGGCAGAGGTTCAGCTGGCAGATATTACATCAGAAAATATGAGAAGACGGGACAGCAGTGTTGAAGCAATCAGCAGGGCGTTGACTATGACGGCGCTGAAGCGGACAGCAGAAACTGGCAGAAACGGACTTCAGGCAGCAGAAGCCCTGAAGACTGAAATAGAACAGGAAGCAACAGGACAGCTTGAGATATCAGAGGAGCTGGAAACAGAAGAACTGGAAAAGCAGAGGGAAGGGAGTGAAAAAGAGCCGGAAGGGGGAGAAGCTTTAGAGGTTCAGAGTGAGGAGAAAACAGAAGAGAGGAAACAGGAAGAAGGAGAAGAATTTAAGGCTCAGAGCGAGAAGGTATCAGAAGAGCCATGGGGAAAAGTCTCCGGGATTTTAGGGGAGAAAAGGTCAGAAGAGCAAATAGGGGAAGGGACTGAGGGGGTGAGTGAGAAAGCGCCGGAAGATAAGAGCCAGGAAGGAGGAGAAGAATTTAAGGCTCAGAGCGAAAAGCAGCCAGAAGAGCAAAAGAAAGAAGAATCTGAGGTTCAAAACCTGAAAAATCCAGAAGTTCCGGAAGAGCCAAGAGGAGAACCTTCGGGGGAGAGGAATCTGGAAAAACAGGAAGAGATTTTGAAAACAGAAAGGGGGGAGGAATGGGCAGAACAGCAGCAGATGAAAAAAATACTGGAAATGCATCTCCCGGTTTCAGCAGAAATTGAACGGGAATTAAAACGGGAGGAGAAGCGCCTGGAGACAATTGCTCCCTGGGAGGAGGATGAGAAAAGCAGTAAAAATCAGGAGGAGAGGGGAAAAATTTCAGATGCTCTCTCTGGAAGAATGGAGGCGCAGCCAACGCCTGGTTTATCCGGTGAGCCAGTTTCTGGCTCGACAGATGAGCTGGTAAACAGACCGCCTCATAAGTCATTCGGAAAAACAAGAAACAGCGCAGCAGCAGCTCGTCTGTCACGTTTGAAAAATATTTTGCAGCCAGGGGTTCTTCAGTCCCTGCTTCTGCAGCCGGAGGAGTCCCAGACAGCGCCGCCTGCTTCAATCAGGCAGGGAACAGCTGGACAGGAAGTGCAGTCGCAGACATCAGGACTGAAAAGAGAACAGGAGACACCATATCCCGAACTGGAAAATCCGGCAGTTTTACGGGAACTGGAACGTCAGGAGGCAGAGGAAAACAACAGAAGTGATTTGTGGGAACGCTTTCAGAGAAAGTATACAAGAGTTCTGGCCTTTGAGTGTGACAGTGGCTGTGAAATTCTTTCCATTAAGCCTCAGGATATTGGACTGCTTCCAAGAGAAATATGGGTGTACGGCAATAACAGCTTTCTGCTGCACGGATACTATAATTACCGCCATTTGATCCTGGCCCGTCTGTCTGATTCCGGAGGAAAAATCCGCTATCTTTTAGGCGTTCCGGGACACTATTTCAGCAATGAAAAATATATGGCCTCGATGTTCGGTTTTCCCCATTTTGTGCTGGCAAAAAAACAGCCAGATGAAGACGGGAGATTCGGATACTGGTATACGGATATACGCCTGTAGAGCCATTAGTAATCGATTCCGCGAAGATTAACCTGACCTGTAAAGGGGGCAGTAATTTCCGCAAAAGAAAGCAGCTCTTCTTTTGTAAATGAGGAAAATCCGTCTGGGTGAAGGACTCTTTCAGATGGAACATAATTTTGAATATAATAATCAGGACACCCGGCAATCCAGGGACCGATTTGACGGAAATCCTCGCTGGTGTGCAGGCCCTTTACAGCTGTCGTACGGAATTCAAATGGAACTGCTCCGGAGAGCAGCCACTGAACCGATTCTTGCACAGAATCTATATCAGGGGAAACTCCGCAGACTGCAGGATAATGCTCTGGTCCGGCTTTAATGTCCATGGCAATGTAGTCCAGAAGTCCCTGTTCTGCCAGATGCCGGATAACCTGAGGGCGGCTTCCGTTCGTATCCAGTTTGATGCGCAGTCCAAGACTGCGGACCTGAAGGATGAAGTCCTCCAGCGCTTCTGGCTGAAGGCAGGGTTCTCCGCCGCTGATGCAGACTCCATCGAGAATTCGGCTTCTTTTCTTTAAAAAAGCCAGAATGTCATCAGGAGAGTACAGAGGGGGTGCATCGTTTCCAAGAATTTCACTGTTATGGCAAAAGGGACAGCGAAAGTTGCAGCCTCCAGTAAAAATTGTTGCAGCCACATATCCGGGATAGTCTAGGAGCGTGGTTTTCTGCAGTCCGCAGATAATAAGGGGATTTGTTGACTCTTGCATTTTACATATTTCCATTTCTCTGATTTTCGTATATACTGAAACTGCTGTGAAAGGCAGCGTTTACAGTTATGCAGATATTATACCACAGGAAATAAGAAACAGGAGGAAGGGTTTTCAGAGAAATCCAAATACCTGAAGGGAAAGAAAAATGGGAAATTTACAGGAAGAAAATCAAATCATTCAGCAAAAACAGGATCAGCGTTTTATGAGAGAAGCGATCCGTCAGGCCAAAAAGGCGCTGGCCCTGGGAGATGTTCCGATTGGATGTGTGATTGAATATGAGGGGAAAATTATTGGGCGGGGCTACAATCGCCGGATGGCAGATAAAACGGTTCTTGCCCATGCGGAATTGATTGCGATAAAAAAAGCCTGTAGGAAAATGGGAGACTGGCGTTTGGAGGGATGCACAATGTATGTAACCCTGGAGCCCTGCCCTATGTGTGCCGGTGCGATTGTCCAGGCAAGGATTCCTGCTGTTGTAATTGGATGTATGAATCCAAAGGCCGGCTGCGCCGGTTCGGTGCTGGATATGCTTCATGAGGAGGGTTTTAACCACCAGGTGGAAACGAGAATTGGAATTCTGGGAGAAACCTGTTCTACCATGCTTTCTGATTTCTTCCGGAATCTCCGGAAGAAAAAAGCAGAACAGAAAGCGCAGCAGCTTATGGACGGGGGCAAACCCGCAGATATAGCCGGTAAGCCATAAGGGTAGCGGAAACAGTAAAAAAGATTTCCAGGGCGCTGCTGACAATTCCTGCCAGAACAAACAGAAAGCCGGAAATCAGCACAATGGCTGCCAGCCCTGCCAGATACAACCGGTAAATGGTTTTGTTTTTTGGTTCCGCAGTCTGGTACAGTCGGAGCACAATGAAAAACAGGCAGATGGTCAGACAGGCAGCAGCAAGAAAAGCAAAGACAATGTGGAGACTGGCCTTTAAGGGCATCTGCTCTGGAAGATAAGGCGTGGTAACAGCAAAGTCCAACAGCACCAGAGCAAGATAGACCAGCCAGCTGGCTGTCGGCTTTCGGGGCATATGGCGGATAATTCTCCGGAGAATAAAAAAGAAATAGATTCCCACAATCAGTCCCCACAGGACAAAGGCTTCTTTTCTTCCGGCAATATTTCCCAGCACGGAAAAATTGGTGCGGAACCAGTCGCTGTTTATGGCAAAAAGAAAGGTGTAGACGGGAATCAGGACATATGCAGTAAAAGCAGTCATAAAAGCAGCCTCCTTGAAATCATAATAGGTGGTGTGTATCAGTATCTATTTGTGTTTTTAATGGCCAGTTTAACATAGGCACAGGCATTTCGGCAATAGAAATCTTGACAAAACTATGGCGGTAGGGTATACTTAACTGGCGTAAAATTGTCATAAAGCTTCCGCGCAGCCGGGGAGATAGCGGTGCCCTGAACCTGCAATCCGCTCCAGCAGGGGTGATATCCCGCCTCGGATATGTTCTTGCAGGGCTGCCCCTGGTAAGCGGCGTTGACGTTTGGGTCTTGCGCAACAGAACCTCATGAACCGTGTCAGGGCAGGAATGCAGCAGCACTAAGTGAGTCCTTCTGTGTGCCGCAAGGGTGCCTGGACCGAGCTGGCTGTCAGGGTAACGCCTGTGAGCCGTATACAAAGCGGGGTGCGCGGATTAAAATAATAATTTAGAATCAGTATGCCGGGTGCAGAGATGCATGCGGCTCTTTTTCTGTCTGTTTATTCCCGGAAAACCTCGTTTCTTCCTGCTGTTTCGGCAGATTCCTACTTGCCCGCGCTTGCTATATGTATTATAATATATCAGAATGGGCTTATTTTAATCTGATGTGGAAAACAACGAAAAAAGATGTGATAACAACAGAAAGGATGTGGCTTCGATGAGAGTTGGAATGCTGACCAGCGGCGGTGACTGCCAGAGCCTGAACGCAACCATGCGGGGCGTGGCAAAGTCTCTGTATAAAATGTACGATGATGTGGAGATTATTGGATTTGAGGACGGCTATAAAGGCCTGATGTATGCAGATTATCAAATTATGAAACCATCTGATTTTTCTGGTATTCTGACCAAGGGCGGAACCATTCTGGGAACCTCCCGCCAGCCCTTTAAACTGATGCGGGTGCCGGATGAAAACGGCCTTGACAAAGTAGAAGCAATGAAACACACCTATAAAAAATTAAAGCTGGAGTGTCTGGTGGTTCTGGGCGGAAACGGAAGCCAGAAAACAGCCAATCTTCTTCGAGAGGAAGGGCTGAATGTGGTATCCCTGCCAAAGACCATTGACAACGATCTGTGGGGAACAGATGTGACCTTCGGCTTTCAGAGCGCCATTAATGTAGCAACCAATGCCATCGACTGCATTCATACTACCGCAGCATCCCATGGACGTGTATTCATTGTGGAGGTTATGGGGCACAAGGTTGGCTGGCTGACGCTTTATGCCGGACTGGCAGGCGGAGCAGATATTATTCTTCTGCCGGAGATCCCCTATGATCTGAATGTGATTGTAGGCGCGCTGAGAGAGCGCAATAGACAGGGAAAGCGTTTTTCCATTTTGGCTGTGGCAGAGGGCGCCATTTCCAAAGAGGACGCCATGCTCACCAAAAAGGAGCTGAAAGAAAAGAAGAAAAACGGAGTTGTGTATCCGTCTGTGGCCTATGAGCTGGGAGCAAAGATTACAGAAAAGACAGGCCAGGAGGTGCGGGTTACTGTTCCGGGCCATACTCAGAGAGGCGGAGAACCCTGCCCCTATGATCGTGTGCTTTCTACCCGTTTAGGCGCAGCAGCAGCCAAGCTGATTCAGGATAAGGAATATGGCTACATGGTTGCTGTGCATAACAATGAGATTACCAAGGTTCCTCTTGCAGAGGTAGCGGGACGTTTGAAAACTGTAGATCCGAACAGCTCTATTATTAAAGAGGCAAAAATGCTGGGTATCAGTTTTGGTGACGAATAAAAATAACTGCAAAGCTCCAGATAGAATTCCGGAGATCTGCAGAAAATAAGGAGTTTTTGATTTATGTCATATACTGCGCTGTACCGCAAGTGGAGGCCGACAGGATTTGCGGACGTTAAGGGACAGGATCATATTGTACAGACCCTGAAAAATCAGATAACCGGGCAGCGCATTGGTCATGCCTATCTGTTCTGCGGAACACGGGGAACCGGAAAAACTACCATTGCCAAGATTTTTGCAAAGGCAGTCAACTGTGAACATCCTGTTGACGGAAGCCCATGCGGAGAGTGTGAGAGCTGCCAGAGCATTGTATCCGGCCGTTCTATGAACGTAGTTGAGATTGATGCGGCTTCCAACAATGGTGTGGAAAATATCAGAGAAATTCGGGAACAGGTTCAGTATCCGCCCACAGAAGGGCGGTACCGGGTTTATATTATTGACGAGGTGCATATGCTGTCTACGGGCGCATTCAATGCACTTTTAAAGACCCTGGAGGAGCCACCGTCCTATGTGATTTTTATTCTGGCAACAACAGAGGTTCATAAAATACCTATTACGGTGTTGTCTCGATGCCAGCGCTATGATTTCCGGCGGATTACCATTGAGACCATAGCGGCGCGGCTGCGGGAGCTGGCAGATGCGGAGCAGATTCCGGTAGAGGAGCGGGCGCTGACTTATCTTGCAAAGGCGGCAGATGGTTCCATGCGAGATGCGCTGAGTCTGCTGGATCAGTGTGTTGCATTCCATTTCGGTACTTTGCTGACTTATGATAATGTGCTGGAGGTGCTGGGAGCTGTCGATTCCAGCGTGTTCAGTCAGCTTTTGCGGGAAATTCTTGCAGGAGACACAGCTGGCTGTATTCACTGTCTGGAGGAAATGGTGATTCAAGGGCGTGAGCTGGGACAGTTTGTGGTGGATTTTATCTGGTATCTGAGAAATCTTTTGATATTGAAAACCACAGAGGACGCGGAGGTCATGCTGGAAATGTCTGAGGACAATCTGCGTCTTCTTCGAGAAGAGGCAAAGATGGTAAACGGGGAGACGCTGATGCGGTTTATCCGCATCTTTTCTGAGCTTTCCAACCAGCTGCGCTATGCTTCCCAGAAACGGGTTTTGATTGAGATAGCCCTGATTAAGCTGACAAAGCCGCAGATGGAGCCGAATCTGGACTCCATTCTTCAGAGGCTTAATGAGCTGGAGGCCAGGATTGAAGAAACGCCTCAGGTTACGCCGGAGCTGATGCAGCAGATGGCAGCCCGGATGGGAAATTCCGGCGGTGCGTCTTTAAACAGTACAGCTGCAGGAGTTTCTCCGGGCCAGGAAGAAGGCGGTTCGGGAGGAGAAATGCCGCCGCAGGTGGCAATTCCCAGAGCTCAGCTGGAGGATTTGAATCTGATTCGTCAGGACTGGGGAAAAATTATCCGGGATTTAGGAGGAGCAATTCGTCCCAGCTTTCGGGACACGGTGCTGGAACCCAGCGGAGACAGCTGCCTTTGCGTGGTATTTTCCAGCCCTGATAATTATGCTATTGGCAGCAGGGCAACGGTTCTGGGTGAACTGGAGCGGTATATTCAGGAAAAATACGGAAAAGAGCTGTATCTGAAGGCCCGCCTGAAAAGTGTCGGCGAGCGTATGAATACCATTTATGTAAGTGATGAGGAATTAAAAGAAGCGGTTCATATAGATATTGAGTTTGAGGAATAAAAGAGCCGTTTAAAATCGTTATGAAAATTGAGGAGGACAAACATCATGGCAAAGCGTGGTGGATTCCCGGGCGGTATGCCGGGCAATATGAATAATCTGATGAAACAGGCGCAGCGTATGCAGCGTCAAATGGAGGAGACAACAAAAGAGCTGGAGGAGAAGGAATATTCTGCTTCTTCAGGCGGCGGAGCAGTTACCGTAACAGTTTCCGGCAAGAAGGAAGTTGTTTCTGTAAAGCTGGCAGAGGAGGTTGTTGATCCGGACGACATTGAGATGCTTCAGGATCTGATTGTGGCAGCTACCAATGAGGCGCTTCGCAAAATGGAAGAGGAGTCTCAGACGGCAATGGCCAAGCTGACCGGCGGTTTAGGCGGCCTTGGCGGAGGATTCCCGTTCTGATATGGATTATTACAGCAGGCAGATCACAACGCTGATCGAAGAATTGTCAAAGCTGCCGGGGATCGGCAGCAAATCAGCCCAGCGGTTGGCTTTTCATATTATCAATATGCCAAAGGAACAGGTAGCCAGCCTGACCGGCGCCATTACCCAGGCAAAAGCCAATATTCGGTACTGCAGGGAATGCTTTACGCTGACAGATCAGGAGCTGTGTCCTATCTGCAGCAGCGAAAAGCGGGATCACAGGACGATTATGGTAGTGGAGAATACAAGAGATCTCGCTGCATATGAGAAAACAGGAAAATATGACGGGGTATACCATGTGCTTCATGGAGCGATTTCTCCCATGCTGGGCATTGGTCCCAATGATATTAAGCTGAAGGAGCTGATGCAGCGTCTGCAGGGAGATGTGAAGGAGGTTATCATTGCGACAAACTCAAGCCTTGAGGGTGAGACAACGGCAATGTATATCAGCAAGCTGATTAAGCCCACGGGAATCCGGGTGAGCCGGATTGCCAGCGGCGTACCTGTAGGCGGCGATTTGGAATATATTGATGAGGTAACCCTGCTGAGAGCCCTGGAGGGGCGAATAGAGCTGTAGCAGCCTTTTGGCAGGCGTGAGGAGTGCATAAGATGGATAAATATGAATTTAATATAAAAGTGGAGCAGATGCGCAAAATGGTGGCCCGCGGCGATTATGTGACGGCCATGAAAATTGTGGATACCATTGACTGGAAAAAGGTGCGAAATGCAAATCTGCTTTCCATGGTTGCAACAATTTATGAAAAAAATCATGAATACCAGGATGCGAAGGATATTCTGCTTCTGGCCTTTGAGCGGGCGCCGATTGGAAAGCGTCTGCTTTACAAGCTGACAGATTTGGCTCTGAAGGAGGGAAATCTGGAGGAGGCAGAGGCATATTATCGAGAATTCTGCGATCTGGCAGGAGATGATCCTCGCCAGCATTTGCTGCGCTATATGATTCTTAGACAGATGGATGCGCCCCTGGAGCAGCAGATCCATTCTCTGGAAGGATATACAGCAGAGGAGCTGGATGAGAAGTGGCTGTATGAGCTGGCTGAGCGGTATCATGAGGTTGGTGATATTGAACGCTGTGTCAGCACCTGTGATAAGATTATGCTGATGTTTGGTCTGGGCAAGTATGTAGATAAGGCAATGGACCTGAAGCAGGAGTATGCGCCCTTAAATCAATATCAGATGGATCTGGTGGAGAACAGAGAAAAATACGAAGAGAAGCTGCGGGCAGTAGAGCAGTCTTTTGAGTATGACGATCAGGATCCGGAAGACAGTAAGGCAGAGGTTCTGCGTCAGGAACGTCCTTATGCAGTGCCGGAACAGGAAGCTGTGGAGAACCAGGAGCAGATTTATCATGAAGAAGAAACTGCTTTGGAGGAAGAAGAGCCGGAAGAGGCACCGGAATATGAAGCAGGAGATTACCAGCCAGAGCCGGCAGCTGAGAATCACGAGGATACGGTACTTCCGTTGGAGCGTGAGACGATTACCGCCGCTGTAAAACAGGCAGAGACAGAAGAAAGTCTGGCAAGAGAGATGTCCCGGCTGAAGAGAGAAGTGCCGTCAGAGGAGGAGTCCGAACTGGAAAAAACCAGGATTCTCAGCGCTATTAAACGGGCTCCGTCTGCATCAGAAGCTGTTTCTGAGCTGCCAGAGGAGGAAGTGACAGCAGAAGCGCTGGAAGAGGAAGAACTGCCGAGAATGACCAATCATCTGATGATAGAAGCCCGTACACCGGAAAAGGGCTTTCAGATGGCTGTTGAGACGTTAAAGCAGATTCAGAGAGAAACCGGAGTTAAAAATCCGGTAGCCAAGATTACAGGATCCAAACTGAATAAACGAGGCGTGCTTGCCAGCAGAGATAAAATTGCAGGTAAAGATTTGATTATTGAAGAGGCCGGAGATCTGACGCCTGAGATGCAGAAGGAGCTGGAACAGCTGATGAGCCGTGATACAACAGGTATGCGGATTATCCTGATTGACAATCCAAGGCAGCTGGAAATGATGCATGCGCAGAATCCGTCTCTGGCAGATAAATTTGAGTGCATTGGCTGTGAATTTCAGGAGCCGGAACAAACAGAAGAAAAGGAGCAGGCTCCTGTAATTCCGGAAAAATCCTGTACGGAGGAAATGCCGGAGCCGGAAGTGCCGGCTTATCCGGAGGATGATCGTCCGATTCGTCATATTGTTCCAGAGAGCAGCAGTGCAATGCGGATGCCGGGGCCGGGAGATTATTATGAAGATGATCGGGAACCGGAGCATCTGGAAGATGAAGAAGAAATGGATATTGATGAATTTGCTCAGTATGCATGTAAATATGCTTCTGAGATAGACTGCAGTATTACTGGAAAGAGTATGCTGGCTCTCTACGAGCGGATTGAAATTATGGAAGAGGACGGCATTCCTCTGACACGGGCAGCAGCAGAGGATTTGATAGAAGAAGCGGCAGACAAGGCAGAACGTCCTTCTGTGGGACGTCGTCTGAAGGGACTGTTTTCTTCAAAATATGACAAAGATGGTTTATTAATTTTAAAGGAAGAGCATTTTATTTAATATGGCAGAGATCAAATTAATTGCTCTGGATTTAGACGGGACGCTTCTGGATAGCCAGAAGCGTCTCTCTTCCAGAAACGAAAGAGTATTAAAGGAGTGTATCCGGAGAGGGATTTGGATTGTGCCTTGTACCGGAAGAATTTGGTTTGGAGTACCGGAGTTTATTCGCAGTTTTCCGGGAATTCGTTATGCGATTACTACCAACGGAGCTGTTGTGGAAGATATCATTGAATCAAGAATTCTGGATGAAAGAAAGCTGACATGGCAGCAGGCGGCAGAACTGCTGAAATTAGCAAAGAAATTCCATACCATGTATGATGTATACACGGATGGACATGCATTTGGTGAGGAACGGTTCCTGGAACATATGGAAGACTTTGGCATTCAGCCTGCGCTTCAGAAAATGATACAGGATACAAGGGAAGCCGTTCCAGATGTGGAGGAGCGGGTTCGCGAACTGAAAAAGCCTGCCGAAAAGGTGAATTATTTCTTTGGCGATCTGGATGAGCGCAGCAGAGCCAGAGCGGCATTAGAGGCCAGAGGCGATGTGCTGGTAAGCTCCTCTTTCCCTAATAATCTGGAAATAAATGCCATCGGAGCATCAAAGGGAGAGGCAATTCTTCGTCTTGCTTCCTATCTTGGGATTCGGCCGGAAGAAACTATGGGATTTGGCGACGGAGAAAATGATATTTCTATGATTCGCATGGCAGGAATTGGTGTAGCCATGGGAAATGGGGCGGAGATCCTGAAGGCGGAGGCAGATTATATAACTGGAATCAATGATGAGGATGGTGTGGCCCAGGCGATTGAGATGCTGGTGCTGGGTGGCGAAGGCGCGCGGGACATCTGAGAATAGGAAAGCAATTTGCAGAAAATGAGTGTATCTGCCGGAACAGACAGAGGTCGAGGAAAATGGCAGATTGTGTTCAGGGCAGATGCAGACAGAAAATGAAGGACAGAAAAGGAATAATATGAATTATCTGACAGAACACTGGTTATCCATAGGAGCAGGGGTGTTCTTGCTCTCTATGGTTTTATATGGTCATTACAGAGGATTTTTAAAAATGGCGACGGGGGTGCTGACGCTGGTTTTAAGTTTGACAGTGGTTCGGACAGCGGTTCCATACATGACAGGGCTTCTGGCTGCCAATACGGGCCTCAGAAGGGCGATAGGGCAGGGGCTGCTTCATATGAGCGGATTAAAGGATGGGGGCATAGGACTTTCTGTTACCCTTCCAGCTCAACAACGCCAGTCTATTGAGAATTTGAAGCTGCCGGAGCAGATGAAAGAAATTCTTTTAGAGAATAATAATCATGAAATTTACAATCTGCTGGGAGTGGACAGTTTTTTTGAGTATCTGGGAGCCAGTCTGGCTAATATGGTGCTTAATCTGATTGTTTCTGTGGTTTTATTTGCAGCAGTATATTTTCTGATTAGATTTGTGATAAAATGGCTGGATTTGATGGCACATCTTCCAATCCTTTCCGGAATGAACCAGATAGCAGGTGCGCTTCTGGGGGCAGTTCAGGGGCTTGCTGTGCTGTGGGCAGCAGGAGTGGCTCTTGGATTTTGTTCAGCAGCTGTGTGGGCTCAGCCGGTACTTGCCCAGATAGAAGGCAGTATATGGCTTTCTTATTTGTATCATCACAATTTGTTTAATTGGCTCCTGTACAGTGCGATCAACAGTTTGGGATAGACGGAGATGGAAAAATGTGGAAGAGCAGATGGAAAAACACAAGATATAGTGTATGAAAAGAATATGAAAAAAACAGTTAAAAAAATTGAAAAAATCCCTTGACAAAATCCACTATAAAATGGTATATTAAAGCTCCACCGCGAAAAACGGTGGTCAGCTTTAAAAGAAAAATAAAAAGTTGAAAAAAATAAAAAAAGTTGTTGACAAACGCAAGCGACTGTGATAAGATAAACGAGTTGCTGCTGAGAACAAAAG
>NZ_CAXSLG010000012.1:64680-74233 GCF_964238185.1 Lachnoclostridium sp. Marseille-P6806 | reverse complement strand
ATCGGCTCTGCCCAGAATAACTAATGACATATCTTATATCAGTTTTTTGAGTTTACACAAAACTTGAAACGGTCTCAGCCGATATTCGAGTCCACTCCTATTTATCACTCCTGATGGTACTGATTAACACCACTATACAATCAGACAATCAAATCAACCTTCCAGATATTTCGCCTGCTCTTATTAAAGATGCTTTATCCTATATCAGCGAAAACCTCACAAACGATATTTCTGTGCAAGCCATTGCAGATTATTTAAATATCAGCCGTTCCAGACTTAGCCATGTATTTAAAGATTATACTGGTATCTCGCTCTGGAACTACATTATTGCCAGACGTATCCAATATTCTCAGACTCTTTTAAAGCAGGGACATTCTATAACAAACGCCTGTTATGAATGCGGATTTCAAGACTATGCTCATTTTATCAAGGTTTTCACCCGGCTAAATGGTATCTCACCAGGAAAATATGCCCGAAGCAGTTCCATGACAAAATAAAAAAGATGATTGGCAGCTTTAACAATTAAAGTCGTCAATCATCTTTTTTAATATATCTTTTTAATCTTTTTTAACCGATTTTCCTCCCTCAAGCATTCTCGTAATAAATTCCACAGACCCATCGATACCGTAGGCTGCACTATTGACACACAGATCGTAATTCACCGCATTTCCCCATTTGCGGCCCGTATAAAACCTGTAATATTGCATATGCTGTCGATCTACTCGCTTTAACAGCCGTCTGGCTTTTTTTTCATCCAGTTTGTTTATCTCCATAATTCGGTGCAGACGCTGCTCAAAAGGCGCCGTAATAAAGATACTGATATGTGGGATTCGATTGTTTGTTAAAATCACATCAGCACACCGCCCCATAACAATAAAGCTTTCTTTTTTTGCCATATCACAAATCAAATCGCTCTGATTAAAAAAAACAGCATCCCGCTTGGACAAGCCATGATATCGGCTGAACTCTCGCATACACTCGCGGGCAGTTCTTTTTCCTGGCTTAGAAAAAGCCTGATCCATCTCCTTTTGCTCAGGTCCAAAACGATATCCGGCCTGGTCCTCTACTATGTCCTTTTCTGCTTCCAGACGTTTCAACACTGCAGAAAATATTTCTGCATCATAAAAATTAATTTTCAGAGCATCCGCCAGAGTAAATCCTATCTCATTTCCTCCGCTTCCATAGGTTCTTCCAATACAGATAATCAGCTTATCGCTGCCTTTAAATCTATTTTTCAAATTGAAAGCATTTAAGCTTGCCAGATTCTGATCCACCACATCTCCCTCGCCAAAGCTGGTGGGTAAAGAGATCACTTTCTGAAGGATCCTGTCATATTCAGACATAATCATCCGGCGCAGTTCTTTATCCTGAATCGTTCTTGCCATATTGCTGATCAGGGCCAATTCACTGCGCAGCTGATGTCCCTGCTTTCTCGAACTCATCAGTTCTACCATGTCACGGACACACCCTTCTCTGTCTCGACTGAACACCCGCCCCAGAGAAGAACCCAACTGTGCATAGACCTCCGCATCCAAATCATAAATGCGCTCCGCCAGTTCCCGAAGCATTTCCTGTGTATATTCCATGTTTCCGCTCCTTTCCTATAAGAAAAATACCAGCATATCCATCAGGAATACAGGTACTAAAAAGATGAGTGACCAGAGCATATAACCAAAGAATGACGGCATGCAGATACCATTCTCATCTGAAATGGATTTTACCATAAAGTTAGGGGCATTTCCAATATAGGTATTCGCTCCCATAAATACTGCACCGCAGGAAATCGCTTCCAGCATAGCCACCGGCACCTGTCCAAGGGTTGTTGCAATTCCGCTGGAAAATCCCAGAGAACCTGCTGTTGTCAAAAATACCAGATAAGTCGGTGTATTATCCAAGAAACTTGACAGCGCACCTGTTACCCAGAACATCTGATACGGCTCTGTAATTCCAAGCTCTGCACCTTTTGCTTTCAAAATCATCAGAGCAGGCTGCATGGTAATAAAAATACCGATAAATAAAACAGCCACCTCCTGAATTGCACCCCAGGTAAAATGGTTTTTTCTCCGAATTTCTGAATTTGTTGTCTTAAAGGACAGCCATGCAGCAAAAAGGATCATTGCAATCTCAATCAGCGCCGGATAGGACAGCTTTACTTCTCCGTACAGCCGTATCCCTCTCACCTGTCCTGCCTCATTCTGAAATGCTGCCATTCCCGGCAAAACTCCGCTTAATATAACAGCTGCCACAATCATAACCAGGAAAATAAGATTGTGGAGTCCCAGTATCCTGATCTCTGTTCCCGGCTTGCTGATATCTGGCTTGCATCCTTCTGCAATGTCCTTTCGGTAAGCACGCCGATCCAGCCAGTAAAAAACAAACAGAAGCACTGCAACATTCAAAGCCATAACCGGCATCAGATGCAGGCTCCAGAAGAAGGGAACCCCTCGCATAAATCCCATCAGCAACGGCGGATCTCCAATCGGAGAAAGACATCCTCCAATGTTGGAAATCAGAAAAATGAAAAAAATCATAATATGACTTTTCCGTCTTCTCCAATAATTCATTTTAATTACTGGACGAACCATAAGCATGCTTGCTCCAGTTGTCCCAATCCAGCTAGACAGACAGGTTCCCAGCATCAGAAGTCCCACATTGATTCTGGGGGAACCGGCCAAATCCCCTTCCATTCCAATATTTCCGGACACACAGAACAGCCCGAACAGCAGTACAATAAAGGTTAGATAATCACCCACCAGACATTCCAACACCGTTTCCAGCGCTGTCCCGGAGCCATATCTGACTGCAAAGGGAACGATAAACAAAAGAGACCAGAGCACCACTGCATGAATCTGGTGTTTTTCCCACCACTCTGCTTTAACCAGCGGAAGCACTGCAATACACAGCAAAAGTCCTACAAAGGGAATACACAAAGCAAGCGGAACTGCCCCTGCCGCTTCACTTCCTGCTTCTGCTGCCAGAACCTGAAACGGCATTCCGGCGCAAAATACGGCTGCACTTCCCAAAAGCAAAAGAATTTTCTTCATAAATGTCTTCATCATCCTGTCTTCCTTCTACTATTTATTTCCAGCAGCCGGAAACAGCTGTCTTTTCTGCTGTTCCCGGCTATTGCATGTTTCACGAAAACGCATTATAGCACTTTGTAACAAAAAATCAACAAATGATATTTTTATAACAGGTATTTTAAAAAAAGAACAGGGAGCATATCCGTTTCTTGCAGAAACGGATATGCTCCCTGTTCTTTTTTCCTGTGCTTCTTGTACCGCAATCCATCCATATTTCTTCTCATGGAGAACTGCCGGCTGCTTTTTATTATTTGTCTTCTGCCATATTGACTCCGGCAATCTTCACATTCACATCCAGAACCGTAAGACCTGTCATATTTTCAATCGCAGATTTTACCCGCTCTTGTACTCTTTCGCTTACTTCCGGAATGTTATAGCCATACTTAATATTCAGAGACAGATCCACAGATACATGCTCTTCTGTTACATCAACCTTCACACCCTTTGACAGAATCTTCATGCCCAGCTTTCCAACAAGCTCATTGGTAATATTTCCGGCCATGGAATCCACTCCGTCTACCTCTGTTGCCGCCAATCCTGCAATAATCGCAACGACCTCATCTGCAATCCGTACTTCTCCAATTGTATCATTTTCATATACCTTATGGGTATTTCTTGTTTCCTGTTCTGCCACGGTAATCCCTCCTGTATCATTCAGATTCACTGCTGCTTACAGTATAACAAATCCCGTCCGATTTGCAAAGGGGTATTTCCCGTCAGTCTTCCAGATTCAACAGGGTAATGACAATATTTTCTGCCCCCACCTCCGTCTTTCGCTTCACAATGTCCTCAATCTGAGCTCTCTGCTGATCTGTAATGCTGGCCGCATTGATCACAACGTCAACCTTTCCATTCGTCAGACTGACTACCGGATCCAAAAAGCCCTTTGCCTGTAGAAGTGTCTCTGCCGCATTTTCCTTTTCCGCCACTGCTGTCATGGCGATCATATTCTGAATGGCCTCCTGCTTGGCAGCCTCCTCTATATTGGTATTATTAATAATATTGTTCAATGTTTCTCTATTTTTTGCCCGAATCTGCTCTCTGTTCAGCTGCACGCCCGCTATGTAGTCCGATACCGTCAGACCGCTGGTCAAAACTGCCTCTCCGGGATTCTCCATTCCTGTTTCCTCATCCCAGCTGTCTATTTCTGCAAGCTGTGTTCCTGCCGGTTCTAACTGTTTTGCCTGTTCTCCCCCATCAGCCAGCGCTGGTGGATTTTCCACATCTGATGAAGCTGATAGCTCTGCTCCTGTCTGTATGCTGTTTTCTTCATTCTGTGGCTGCGCCTCCTCTATTTCGCCAGAGAACTGATATCCTGCTGCCTGATTCTCTGCCAGAATATCCTCGTCTGAAATCTCCAGAACTCCCGCCGGAAGGATTCCCCCTTCTGCTCCAGCCTCCAGCTCCTGCTTGCCCGCATAATTCAAATATCCTGCTGCCGCAATCATAATCGCCAGAGTAGTAATTATGATCTGATTTCTTCGAAACAGCTTTTTCATATTCACATCCTTCAAATGCTTTTCTGCCTTCTTGAATTTCATACCCTGCACTCCTTTATTCCACCCGCATTCATACTTTATCCTATGCGTTCCACGGAAATTTATGCACCTACGGATTTCTTTTTAACACCTTAATTTTATGTGCCGGAAGTCCGAATAGCGCCTCCATTGCAGAAGCAATCTCCGCTTTTACAGAAGGACTTCCTCCCCCCTCAGCGCTGATAATAATACCTGAAATTTCCGGATACAGTTCTTTTTCCACAATGGGCTGGTTCTGGCTGTTTCCAGAAACCAGAACCGTAGTGCTTTCCTGTTCCCGGCTTTCTAATTTTCTGGTGCCGCCTCCGCTGTCCTTCTCCTCTGTAAAGGAACGGGAGCCATTTTCATCTACATGAATAATTTTTTCCGATGAAGCCTTTAGCACAATCATCACCTCCAGTTCCCCTACCCCTTCAACATTTTTCAGGATAGAGCGTACTCTCTGCTCCAGAAGCTGTTCATAGGTAGCTGCTCCACTTTGTCCTGAAGCAGCCTCCCAGAAGGTATCCGACTTTCCTTCTTCCGATCCATTCAGATAAGAGCTTTCTCCTCTCCTGTAATTTTTCTGAGTTCTTCCGGCTTCCAGTTCTGCCCTCCCGCTATCCGAGTTCTCCGTCCTATCTAACACACTCCCTCTTCCTTTCTCAGATAAGGATTTCCTCTGTCCTGCAGGAAAAGCCAGAATACATAAAATCACACCGGCTGCCACCAAAAACAGCCATGGTTCACGCCCCTGGGGCCATTTGAATTTCCACATTGCTTTCCTCCAGATGATAATAAGCCTCCAACTTCTCCCTCAGCTGTTTCTCCTTCTGTCCCATTTCCCCCAGAATTTTCCCGGATAACACCGGCTCCGTTTTTTCTGTCTTTTGAGGTTCCTCCAGCTCCCTCACCTCTGTACGCCCCGTCACCTTCACTTCCACCGGCATTACCGGTCTTACAGGTTCCACAGCTTCTGTTGTTTTTTCTTCTTCCTGTTCTCCTGCTAAAGGCTTCTGCGCCTCTGCTCCTTCCTTCTCTTTCACAATCAGACGGATCGAGCAGATGGTACCAAATGCTGGATTGTCCTCTCTGGCCTCTATGGTTACACTACATTGTGCTGCCTGGATTCCCATTTCCTCTGCTAACTGAATCACATCTTCCTCAACAGCCTCCTCATACCGGCGGATCACACTGGAAAGCCTCTGTTTTTCCATCCCAATCATATTCTGCTTCAAATCCTCCGCCTGCTCCTGAAAAAGAAAGCTCTCATAATATCCGGCAATGGTATCCTCCAGATGCAGCCCCTCTGTGAATGGATGCAGCACAATAAAAACCAGAACCATTCCTGAAAACAGACGAAGATACTTCCCATACTGTTTTCCAGGAAGAAGACGTTCGGCTACTGACAGAAAAAGGAAAAATCCAGTCAGATTCTGGATCCACTGATATAATTCCTTCATTCCATCCTCCTCTTTTCCAGATTTTCTGCGGCCTGCCCTTTTTCTTTGCTAAAAAAAGAAGCTTGCTCGCGAGTTTCTCCTATGCCAGATATGCAGCATTGGTTCCCACACAAATCAAAGCAATGGTAATAGCAAATAAAACCAGTCCCGACACTGCCGCGTGAAGAAGCATTTTCTGCCCCTCTGCCACGCCGCTGATGCATCCCACCAGGCGTTTATCAGCTACCGGTTCCAGAATGGCTGCCACAATCCGGTAAAGCATGAAAAAAAACCACAGCTTTACCAGAGGCGCAAGACTAAGAAGTACCAGGATCACCACTGCCGCTGCTCCCATGGTATTCTTAATCAGAACCCCGGAGCCTAAAACCAGCTTTGTCACAGCTCCCGCTCCTGCTCCGATTCCGGGAATCGCCTGCAGGAGTTTTTCCATCCCTGAGGTTTTTATTGCGTCTGCATAGGGGAGCACCATCCCCTGTACCAGATGAAAACCGGCAACCAGACCTAAAAGCCAGCGAAGTCCCCAGAAAATTCCCGTTTTCAAAAGCTCCGTCATTTTGGAAAGCATGTCTTCTTTCATCACATTTCCCACCAGAACAAGCATCACATATATCTGAATCAGAGGAAGAACCAGACGGACGTACATTCCCTGCACCATACTAATCAAAAATAAAACCAGCTCATACCAGGCCACGGAGGCTGCCGCAGCTCCTGCCCATACTACAGCTGCAAAATAAGACGGCATCAGTGCCTTCATAAACAGGATCTGTTTTTCCAACACCTGAACGGCCGTATCTGCACTTTCCAGAAAAAAAGCCGCCATCACAGTGAATGTCATCAGATAGATCACAAAAAATCCGGCTTCCGACATCTGATCTCCGGAAAAAATCTCTGAAAATCCGGAAAAAACTGCCCCCAGAAGTCCCAGCGTCAAAAGCTGGACTGCCATAGCGCCGCCATTTTCCATCTCGCCCAGAAAGCTCTCCCTCAGACCGTCCAGGATCATCCGCCCTGCATCCTTTCCTCTTCCTTCTATGAGAGCCTGTACCAGCTCCGTAAAGGAAAGCTCTTTTCCGGTTCCTGCCGCCTCTTCCTTCAGGAATTGTTCCAGCTCACTCCAATCCAAGCCTCCTTCTTCCATTTCCCATATAGACTGCCCATCGCCTTTCTCCCATAAAGGCTCCTCTCGGCTTTGTCCCCATACCTTCTCCCTCCCGGATCCTATGAGAACCGCAGACACTGCCAAAATCAGAATCAGTCTCCTTCTCCCCCTCATCCCAAAAATCCCTGCAGAGTTTCCATAAGGGCAAGAACCACAGGCATACTGACCGCAAGAATTGACAGTTTCCCAAAAATCTCAATCTGCGTACCTACCGCTCCATATCCGGCATCCCGGCAGATACCGGAGGAAAACTCTGTAATATAAGTAATGCCTGTCATTTTCACCAGAGTATTTAAAAACACTGGTCTGATTTTTACATAATCCTGCAGGCGTCTCATTCCTTCCACAATGCTTTCCAGACGGGCGGCGCCATAAAAAAACATAAAACAGCCTGCTGCCATGACCAGATAAATTCCATACTCACTTTTTGTTCCCTTCAGCTGAACTGCCAGAAGAACAGATGTAATTCCGACAATTCCAATTATCACAATTGACATACCGCGTCCCTTACAATGCAAACAGATTTTTAATGGTTTCAAACAGCTCATAAATATAAGGCACCATCCAGAACAGTACCAAAAGCAGACCTGCCAGACTGGTTAAAAAGGCCTGCTCCTCCCTCCCGCTGTGCTTCAGGACCTGGCAAATCACAGAAACAAGGATTCCTACTGCAGCAATTTTAAAAATCAGATTAACCCCCATGGTCCTCTCCTTTTCCTCAGATCAGCAGTATCGTCAGAAACAGGCCGCTCATAATTCCCAAGCTGGAATACAGGCGGCACCGTTCCTGCCTGTGCTCTCTCAGCAGCTGAATCTGCACATCCAGCTGTTCCAGATACAGAAGCAGCGTCCTCTCCTGCATATCACGATCCAGATATCCCAGATGCTTTCCCAGCTCAGCCAGATACTGCCTGTCCTGCTTTGTCAGAGCCATGCCTGAAATCTTCCCTACCTCCTCCTCCCAGATCTGGCAGAAGGTCTCTCCTCCCTGCTGTTCAATTTTTCCGGCTGCCCCGGTAAATAATCCGGATAGGCCTTTCTCAAACCGCTTTCCCACAGCCTCCAGCGCCTCAGAAAGCGGTGCATTGGCATAAAGAATCTGTCCCTTCAGCATATAAATCATCTGTCTCAGCTGCAAAAGCTGTTCCAGGCGCCTTCTGTATTCTCCCGCCATCCAGAATCCAAACCCGGAAGCGCCGGATACAATACATACCGCCCCTGCTGCCTGCATCCATATCTGCATCCCCGATCATATCTCCCTTCCCGCTTCCCCGCTGTTCTTTTTATACAACACATTTCCCCTGCTGTCACAAATGCTTTCCACATGTCCCGCCCTTCCCTGGCTTCCCAAAAGAATATAACGGTCAAACCAGCTCTCCTCTACCATTTTTCCAAGAACGGGCTTCGTCCGCACATCCGCCAGGGATGTTCCGTGAACAGTCGCCATCACCCGGCATCCGCAGTTCATCACATATTCCAGCGCCTCCAAATCCTCTCTGCTTCCGATCTCGTCCACAGCAACTACCTGCGGTGACATACTGCGAATCAGCATCATCATTCCCTGAGCCTTCGGACAGCAGTCCAGAATATCGGTACGGCTTCCCAGATCATTCTGGGGAACTCCCTGAAAACAGGCGCCAATCTCAGAACGCTCATCCACTACGCCAACGGTCATCGGCTGCATCCACCTGCTGCCTTCTCTATCTCCAGCTGCCCTCCATCCATCTGACACCTGCCGGATCAGATCCCGCAGCAGTGTTGTTTTCCCGCACCTGGGAGGCGATACAATGAGAACATTTTCCAGCTGTCCATCCCGGTATATACAGGGCATAACCAGATCCGCGCAACCTCTGATCTGATGGGAGAGACGCACGTTCATGCAGGAAATAAATTTCATACCTCGTATTCCCTTTCCCTCTACAATGGTTTTTCCTGCTACGCCAACACGGTGTCCCCCCTGAATCGTCAGATATCCCTGGCGAAGCTCCTCTTCAAAGGCATACAAAGAGTAGCTGCTGACATACTCCAGGGTTTCCTTTAAATCTGCCCTGGTTACCTCATAAGCCCGTTTCCTGTTTTCCGCTGTAGCCTCTGTTTTCTTTCCTTCTGTTGTAAGATAATACTCCTGATTGCTGCAGATGATAAGAAGTGGAGACTGAATCCGAAGCCGGACTTCCTGTACCTGTCCGAAATCCACCTCTGCCTGCTTTAGAATACTTCTGATATCTTTAGAAAATATACGAATAATCTCTTCCCGCTGTTCCAAAATCACCCCTCCCCATACAGTAATATCTCAGATAGAAAGAAGCTCGCTCGCGCGCTTCTCCGCCT
>NZ_CAXSLG010000012.1:0-64583 GCF_964238185.1 Lachnoclostridium sp. Marseille-P6806 | reverse complement strand
CCTGCGGCGGGTCGTCTCATCAGCCAATTCTCTTCCAACCCATGGCGTTCCCCGCGGAGCGTTTTTATGTCATAGGATGCAATTTCCTATGACAAGAAAGAAGCTCGCTCGCGCGCTTCTCCGCCTGCGGCGGGTCGTCTCATCAGCCAATTCTCTTCCAACCCATGGCGTTCCCCGCGGAGCGTTTTTATGTCATAGGACGCAATTTTCTATGACAAGAAAGAAGCTCGCTTGCGAGCTTCTCCGCCTGCGGCGGGTCGCTTCTGCGACAAAATTCTCTTCCGACGCATGGCGATCCTCGCGGAGCGTTTTTATGTCATAGGATGCAATTTCCTATGACATAAAAACATTCTTTGATATTAAATATATGACAGGAAGGGTGATTTATTCTTGTACTTTATCTAAATACCGGAAACCTTATGATTGCTGAAGGGCTCCGGAGCTGTCAAAATGATAAAGGACTCCATCGATGGTCTGATCCCCTGTCACCATAGCGCCTGAAGGCTGACAGTAATACTTCACACCGTTTTCCTCAATCCAGCCAGTTTTCATATAGCCCTCTGCATCGAAATAATACCAGATTTCCGTTCCCGGTTCTCTCCACCAGCCACCCGCCGGATAACTTCCATCAGAATTGCGGTACCACCAGCGGCCATCTGCCGTGGGAATCCACTCAGCTTTGTACACTACACTGATCGTGTCTGTCTCTTTTACCTCCGCCGAGCTGTCTCCGGAAACTCCCGGTCCGGAATGATCCGTATCGATCTTACCTCCATTTTTCAAAAGCTCTGCATAATCCTCACTGATATAGCAGGTATCAGACTCCTCAGACCAGTAGCCGTCCCGATAATTTTTAGAACGATTCTTTGCAAGGGCGCGAACTTTGAAAGTATAGTCGCCCTCTGCAGTCATTTTTTTCTTAAAATTATAATAGTCCTTTTTCGTCTTGATTGAAGAAGTTTTCTGCTCGTTGCGGTACAGATAAACCTCATATTCATAGGCATTCTCCACCTCATCCCACCGGGCTATGGTATCATCCTCCTCATCCCAGTAGGTATTCTCCACTGTATCCAAGCGCTCTGCTGCCGCCCATACGCTTATAACAGAGGCTGCTGACAGAGCTGCCGCTGCCACCACCACAACCAGTTTTTTCCAAATTCCGCTCTTTTTCATGGTAAAACCTCCTTTAAAAACTATTGGTTCCACATTGTCATTTATATGTATTATACAAAAACACCTGGAAAACCGCAATGGCTCTACCCTCCCGGAAATCTTTCAGTTTTATTAAATTTCCGGAAACTTCTCAAATCATTTATTGTCTGCAGAAAAAAGGGAGAACAGCCCCTTAGCAGGCTGCTCTCCCTTTTCTCTGGCATGGGGATTACAGATATCGGTATGGAGGTCCGATGCTCTGTATGCCTTTTTCAATTAGATAGTCAACACTCCCAGAACCAATCCGGCAATCAGACATACAATGCTGACGCCCCAGATCCAGAAGAAGCAGGTCTTAATATGAGCCTTGATTTCAACTCCCGCAAGTCCGATTCCCAGAAATGTTGCCGGAACAACCGGACTGATAAAAGTTGCACAATTGCGGCATACTACCATGGTAATTGCTGTGTGAGCCGGATCCACACCAAACTGGTTTCCTACACCTATCAGAACCGGAAGCAAACCATAGAAATAGGAGTCTGTACAGAACATCAATGTAAGCGGTACAGAAAGTACACCAATAATCAGCGGCAGGAAACGTCCCATAGACTGGGGCATCATGGATGCCAGCATAGTTGCCATGTGATTCATAATCTGGCTGTCTTCCAGGACACCCAGGAACACACCTGCAGCCAGAATGGTTGAGGCCATAGTTAAAGCCGGGCCTGCATGAGATTTAATAATTTTTCCCTGAAGCTTTGCTCCCGGATAGTTTACCAGAAGAGCAACCACACATCCTACCATAAAAATATAATAGGACGGAACCTTTACAAACACAAGTGCCAGAATAATAATCAAAGTCCAAATCAGATTAAATACAAACAGCTTTGGTCTTGCCAGTCCATTGTCTGCTGTTGTCTCTGCCATCTCTTCGGTATCCTCGTATCCCTCGATTATCAGGGTACTGTTTTCGCCTGCTCCGCGCTTTTTCTCCACAGTTCCCCAGAAGATCGCAGTAATCAAAGCAATTACAATACCTACAAGCTGCATCGGAAGAAGCTTCATCCACAGTACATTTGCATCAATACCAAGGACAGATGCAGATCGCATAGTCGGACCGCCCCACGGAAGCAGATTCATAACTCCCATAGCTGTTACACAGATTAACAGCAGTGTAGTTGGACGCATTTTCAGCTTTTTATACACAGGAAGCATAGCTGGAAGCGTAATCAGAAATGTGGAAGCGCCGCCTCCATCCAGATGTCCAATCATTGCAATGATGCAGGTCATCAGAGCACCCCCTACTACATTGTTTCCTACCCTTTTCATTAATGCATTAATAATACGATCAAACATTCCAACATCTGTCATAATTCCGAAAAACAGAACGGAAAAAATAAACAGAGCAGCTGTAGAGTGTACGCCCTTTACACCCTCAGCGATAAACTCTCCCATCTCATTGATGGAATAGGTTCCTGTCAGAACCAAAATCAGTGCGGTAACCGTTGATACGCCAATAAACGCAATGACAGGTACGGTGATATTCCGCAGCAGCAGTACAATGATCATGACGATCGTAGCAAAACCAAGCATGGCAAGCATCGTCTCATTCCTTTCTTCTGTTTCTCCAGAATCCGGGACAGATTTTTACAAAAGATATGATTTATGAAGCTGTCTGGGGCAATTCTGTCGCCGTAGATGATAATGCCATCATGGTCTATATCAATCGCCTCCAAAGCAAGATTGAAGATGACCGTCAGAAGCCTGCTCATATTCTTACGGTTCGGGGACTGGGATACCGTTTTGTCCCCTAGAACCGTTTCGAGCTATTATTTGTGATACGGTTCTCCGCTGATAATTCGATAACTGCGGTAAATCTGCTCCAGCAAAATCACCCGCATCAGCTGGTGAGGAAATGTCATGGGAGAAAAGCTCAGATGATAATCCGCCCGTTTCAGAACCTCGTCAGAAAGCCCCAGAGAGCCTCCGATAATCAGAACAATCTGGCTCTGACCATCTACCCCCAGCTTATTCAGCTTACTGGCCAGCTGTTCAGAGCTCAGCATGGTTCCCTGCACAGCCAGGGCAATCACATAAGCACCGTCCTTAATCTGCGCCAGGATCCGGCTCCCCTCTTTTTCTTTAATCTGCCGTTCCTGAGCCTCACTGGCTCCGTCCGGCGTTTTTTCATCTGCCACCTGAATCACTTCCAACCGGCAATAACGGCTCAGCCGTTTGCTGTATTCTGCAATGGCATCTGTATAAAATTTTTCTTTGATCTTCCCAACTGCAATTACTGTAATCTTCACTATCCCTGTCTCTCCCGCATTTTTCCCGTCTTCCGTTTCCTTCTCCTTCCGGATTTTACTACCCGAACCGGACGTCCTTCTCTTTTTTGTTCTATTCCATAGATAATTTCCAGAAAACGGCTGACCTCATCCCATGCTTCCCGGCTTTCTGGAATCAGGCGCATAGCCATCTGGAATACATGAAACATTCCGTCATATACCGACAGCCGTACCTTTCTGTGGGCTCTCTTCAGCTTTCCGGCCACAGTCAGAGTATCCGAAAGAAGTACTTCCTCGCTTCCCACCTGCAAAAGCACCGGAGGAAAGCCCTCGTAGGTTCCGAAAGCAGGAGAAATATAAGGATTCTTCGGATCCGCATTTCCAATATAAGGACTGTTATAAAGCATATTTTCTCTGGTCCCTCCAAACTGAGGATCCCGCTCAAAATTATAAGTATGGGATTCTCCGCTGCAGGTCAGATCAGTCCACGGAGACATCAAAACCATTCCACCTGGCATGGGAAGTCCGTGATCCCGAAGGTACAAAACAAGGGCCAGAGCCAGACCGCCCCCTGCAGAATCGCCTGCCACAATGATTTTCTCTGCAGCATAATGGCGTTCCTCCAAAAGCCAGCCATAAGCAGCCACCGCATCTCCCAAAGCCGCCGGAAAAGGAAACCTGGGCGCAACCCGGTAGTCCACCGTCAGCACATCGCCTCCCAGACTCCGCCTGGAATACTGCATGGCAAAATCCCGATACGTGTTTTTCATGGGACCAATATAGCCTCCCCCATGAAGCTGCAGAATCACTCTGCCTGTAAAAACACCGGAGGGCCGAAGATATTCCATCTTGCAGTCCCCCAGCTCAATAATTTCATAATCGTAATCTGCCGGGCAGATCCAGGCAGGCTCCACCGGATTTGCCCGGTATTCTCCTGTCTGAAACTTATGTCCCATGGCCGAGTCCATCATATTTTTCATCATGTCCCGCACCACCTTGCCCCGCAAACTGACTTTTTCTTTTCTCATCCGTTCACCTGCTGCCTGTCATACTTATTCTGTCTTTCTCTGCAATCCCTATGATGTCTTCTGTTTATACATGAAATCTGCGCTTCAGTTCATCCTCCCAGCTTCTTTGCCCGCTTGCATATTCAAAAATGCCTCTGGCTGCCGTTCCGCCGGTGCGTCCTACTTTCCGGGCCAAACGGGCTGCCTTCTCCTCGCCGCCCTTCTGAAGAATCAGAATCTTGCGGATTCGCGGATACATATCCCGCTTTCTGGCTGCACACAGCTCATTTCCCTCCAAACGCACAGAGATTCCGTCCTGTCTCAGCTTTCTGAAAAATCTCTTCTGCAGACAGCTGTCTGCAAAAACAGATGTAAAAGTGACAACCACCTCATCTCCCCAGGCGCAGACTGCACATTTCACCGGCTGTTTTCTGGAAACGCCGATCATCATATGAAACCGCTTAACATCCTCTTTGTACTGCGGATCCATTGATATGGGGCCAATATTGGAAAGAGTCATGGTATAGGCCCGATCCTTCATTCCGAAAATCATCCGAAGAACCGGAGCTTTGATAAACAGGGGAATTGCCCTTAAATACCATTTTTTCTCATTTGACACATTATAGGAAATATTCTGCTCCAGCTTTTCCTTGTCAATTTTCCGATCCATCTGCCGGCTGATTTTTCCAAGAAGCGTATCAAAATCCATGTGAGGATCTGAAAAAAGCTGTCCAATCATCGTTACCGCGAAAAAATTCGCCATCGTCTCAGAACCGAAAAAGGCCCTCAAATTAATGGGGAGATTCAAAACCACAGGAAGCTTTCCTGCTCCTCCGCGAAGATACTCCTGCCAGATGGACCAGATCAGAACAGCTGCCAGATACTTTGTCACACTGACCTTGTGGCTTTTGCACACCTGCTTCAGCTGCGCCAGATTCACATAGCCATGAAGCACCTGACCAGTTCCCAGAGGCAGATACGCCCCCTCCAGGCGATAGGCAGGACGCGAGCTGTAGCTTTTATGCTTCATTTCCCGATAATTTTCCAGATAACTGTCCTCTGTATGAAAACGAAGCTGTGCCTCGTCCCGATCATCCTCCGAGGTCCATTCATCAGAAGCCTCTCCTCGTTTCAGATTCAGATACTGGGCAGTCAGGCTTTTCAGAAAATTCGCAGCCCCCAGGCCATCTGTCAGCGCATGAAACACCTCCAGATTAATCCGGTTCCCATAATAGGAAACCCGGAAAAGAAAACGCTGGCTTCCATGAGGATCCAGATACCGGCAGGGATAGGTATTCTCCCGCTGTACCCTGGGGATCCTGGTATTCTCCTCAAAGTAATACCAGAACAGGCCCCGGCGCAGCTTCACCCGAAAATTCCTGATATGGGGCAGAATATCCTCCAGCGCCTGCTGCAGAATGTCCGGATCCACCGGCTCCTTCAGAGTCACAGAAATGCGAAATACCTGGCTCATCTGCTCATTGGCAATAACCGGGAAAATTTTCGCCGTATTATCCAGTCTCCTCCAACGTTTTCTCCATTTTTTTCTTTCCATGAGATCCCTCACTTTTCTCTGGGAAATTCCAGAATCATATCATACCAGACTGCTCCGCCGTGAACCGACTGGGACAGTCCCAGATTTTTGTAGCCAAATCTCTCATAAAAGCCAATCAAACGATCCTTGCAGGTCAAAATCAGACCCTCTCTGCCCTTTTCCTGAGCGTCTGCAATCAGATGCTCCATCAGACGGGAAGCCAGTCCCTGATGCTGATATTCCGGAATCACATCCAGGCCGAAAATACTCTGATAAATCCCGTCCTCCTTGTGATATGATGCGTCCTCAAACATTTCGTCAAAGATTACCCGGCTGTCGGTTACACATCCGTTGATAAATCCGATGATTTCTCCTTCCTTTTCCGCCACAAAAAAGCTGTCCGGAAATGTGGAAATCCGCTGTAAAAAGGATTCCCTGGGCGCCGCTTCTGCTTTCGGAAAGCAAACCGCCTCCACCTGAGTTACTGCATCAAGATCCTCCAGCTTAACTTTTCTAATTAAAATTTCCATCCTGCATATCCTCTGTCTCTTTCCTGATAGTATTTCATATGCTTCACGCAACTATTCAAAACGAACCCTATGCGCGGAAATAATACCCTACGCCCCATTTGGTATGCACATATTTGGGATCGCTGGGACTTGGCTCAATCTTTTCTCTCAGGCGGCGCACATGTACATCCACCGTCCGCACATCACCAGACTCAGATGCCTTATTTCCCCAGACAAAGCTAAGAAGGCTTTCCCGGCTGTAAACCTTATTGGGATTGCACACCAGAAGCTCCAGGAGGTCAAACTCCTTCGCTGTAAGATTGATTTCCTTTTCTCCGATAAAAACTCTTCTGCCCTCCCGATCCAGCTTCAAATCTCCAGCTGTGATCATCTTTGTCTCTGCCTGACCGCCTCTGCGCGACTTTTTCGAGCTGCGGCGCATAATTGCCTTGATACGCGCCTTCACCTCAAGGATATTGAAGGGTTTTGTAATATAATCATCTGCACCGTATTCCAGTCCCAGAATCTTATCCATGTCTCCGCCCTTGGCCGTCAGCATAATCACTGGCATTTCTGAAAACTCACGAATTGCCTGACACACCTCAAATCCATCATATTTAGGCAGCATCACATCCAGAAGTACTACATCATACTCCGTCTGCTTTGCCAGATTAATTGCTTCTTCGCCGTCATAGGCGCAATCTACTTCCATTCCATCCTGCTCCAGGCTGAAACGAATCCCCTTTACAATCAGTTTTTCATCATCTACCACCAGAATCTTTGCCATTACTCTCTCTCCTGCCAAACGCTCTATTTATACCTCAATCTGATCCTTCAGTTTTCGGAAAGAAGCCTCCTTGATTCCAGGAACATTCATAATATCCTCAATCCTTGAAAAAGCCCCCTGTTCTGTCCGGTAGCGGATAATATCCGCTGCCCTGGACTCCCCAATCCCTGTCAGTGTCATAAGTTCTTCTTTAGAAGCTGAATTAATATTTACTTTTTTCATCGGAACAGCCCCTCTGTCCTGGCTGTATGCATCTGCTGCTCCAAAGCCGCTTCCGCCAGTTTCCGGAACCGTATCTGACCCGATTTGTCCGTTCCAGGAAGGATCCGATGCCTGCGCCTCGTCCGGGACAAGAATCTTCATCCCGTCAAAAACCGGCTCTGCCAGATTCAGATATTCTGGCCTTGCTTCTTCGGTGAAACCGCCTGCCAGCTCCACAGCCTCAAAAATCCGCTGTCCTTCCTCCAGCTTATAAACGCCGGGACTTGTCACCTGACCGCAGACATAAACATAGCAGGAGGTATCCCCACTGTCAGAATCCCTTCCGCCTGTCTCTCTTCGTTCCGTCAGATCTTCTCCTGAAGCCGCCTCTGCAGTTCCCATCTTTTTTTCTTCGGAAGCTCCGTCGGCAGCTGCCTCCTGTTTTTCTTCAGAAAGCCCATCTGAAACTTTCGCCTGTTTTTCTTCGGCAGCTTTGTCTGTGCCGCCTTCACTTTCTGTAAATGCCTCTTCCTCCAGGAAACCCTCTGCATGAGAAAATCGTTCTTCTGCCACAGGAGAATCCTTTGTTCTGCAGCTGTAACAGCAGCCTCCTACTGCAAACACCAATCCCAGTGCCAGCCATCTGACCGCTTTCATCCAGGTTCTGCTTTCCGATAAGTTTTGATTCATAGTTTTCCCTCCGTTCCGGAGAGAATCCCAATTCAGCCTGATTCTATTCTACCGAAATCCCCCTGCAAATACAAGCGGTATTTTCGAGTAATCGTTCAGTCCGGCGCTTCTTGTCCGCTGTAAGCAGGTAAGAAGATGCATGGCTGAACGGCAACAGCTTGACAATCTTTTTACCCTAGAGTATACTTTTTTCATAAACGGCGTTTTTAATATCTGCCGTCATATTCTATACAACACGCTAGGGGTGCCTTTACTGGCTGAGAATGGCGGCTTTCGCCTGACCCTCATCACTTGATCCGGATCATACCGGCGTAAGGAAGCATGATACTTACCGTAAAGTCCCCCTGTGCTGTTATTCACAAAGGAGGCTTTTTTTATGTCAATTGTTACTGCTGACGGCGGCCTGACCGCTCTTGGCTATGGACTCAGCATTCTGGCTGCTGCTCTTTTCTTTTTTATTGCCGGCATGATCTCCCGGAATCAAAAAACAAAAATCTCTGCCAGACAGCTGGTTTTCTGCGGAACTGCCATGGCCCTTGCTTACATTGCTTCTTACATCCGCCTGATTCCCAAAATGCCCTATGGCGGTTCTGTCACACTGTTCAGTATGCTTTTTATCTGTCTGATTGGTTACTGGTACGGAGTTCGAGCCGGAATCATGACCGGCCTGGCCTATGGCATTCTTCAGTTTATTCAGGAACCCTATGTCCTTTCCCTGTTCCAGGTATGCTGTGACTATGTTCTGGCCTTTGCAGGACTGGGGCTTGCCGGACTGTTCTCCAAATCAAAAAACGGTCTGGTCAAAGGATATCTCCTGGGAATTCTGGTTCGCGGCCTGTTTCACGTCATTGGCGGCTATCTCTACTGGATGGACTATATGCCGGAGAATTTCCCCCAGCAGCTGGCTATGCTTTACCCGATTGTCTATAACTATTCCTATATTCTGGCAGAAGGCATCCTGACGCTTATCGTCATCTCTCTTCCGCCGGTAAAAAAAGGCCTGACACAAATCAAGGCACTGGCGCAGGGGTAGGAAAAAACTCCTGTTTCTTATAACAATACCCTCATCTGAAATGGAAAAACAGCAGACCGGTATCATTTTATACCAGAACTGCTGTTTTTCACATTCTGTAATTGTTCAGAACGGGGCATCCTCTTGTCCGGCAAAACCATCAGGAAGCATCAGAGCTTCCCTCGCTGATAACTCTTTGTCACGGAATCCACACACCGTTTTCTGCAAAAGAATACATCACATCACCAATCTGACAGCTTTCATTTACAGCCATTTTTCCATCTTCCTTTAGATAATACCAGTTTTCTCCCAGCTGAAGCCATCCTGTTTTCTTCTGGTAATTCTCATAGTAGTACCAGCTTCCGTTAATCGGTCTCCATCCAGTTCCCGGAAATAAATGAGTGTAATCGGCAAAGGCAATTTCAATGCAGACCTTCCCCGTAATTCCCGCAACCGTTCCGTCCTTGGTGTACTGCCAGATTGTGCGGTTGGGATATTCGTTCACCGATGTTTCATATCGGGCATACCAGATATCATAGGGAATCTGGGATGTATCCATATGTCTGGTCAGCCACTCATTATTTGCATACACAACCGGTCTGTAACCGGCTTCTGCAATCACCTGGCAGAATGCATTCACCTGACTGGTAATCTCCTGAGGCGTTTTTCCCATATCCAGCAGATACTGAGACTCCACATCATAGGCCACCGGATAGGAAACGGGATAATCCTTAATCTGCTCCAGAACAAACCGGGCTTCCTGCCTTGCTGTCTCCTCATCTAACGCCTGGGTATAGAAAAAGACGCCAGTTCGGATTCCGTGGGCTGACGCAGCCTGCATATTTGCTGCAAAATACGGATCCAGATCATTGAGATAGCCCAGCCGAACCATCGCAAAGGTTACGCCGTCCCCGCGAACCTGATTCCAGTCAATCTCCCCTGCTTTATTCTGATACTTTGAAATCGTAACGCCCTTTGCCAGCGCCCCCTCCACAGCTGTTCCATTGGCCCGGATAAACTGTCCGTTCGTCACAGTCAGCTGTTCAGGAAGCTCCGCACGGGCAGTCATTACCGGCGTCTGCAGCGCCATAAGGGCACAAAGTCCCGCTGCTGCAGCCCTCCGCAGTCTCCCTCTCTTTCTGAACATATGCCTTCATCCTTTCCTAATTGACAAATTGTATCTGTTCAGGACGGCGGGAGATCTGGCAGAAAAATTCGTGTCAAGCTTGCTTGCAAGCGGGTTTTCCTGCCAGCTCTCACATCGGAGGAATCTCCGATGCTTCTTGTTCGGCTTTGCCGGACAAGAAGATGCCCCGTCCTGAACAGTTACATTGATTTCAATATAGGACACTTTCTGATAAAAAACAATGAAATGTTCATTACATTTTTATTACAATTATACTGTGACAGAAAAGCTGTCTATTCTTGTTTTTCCTGATTACCAAACAATGCTTCTGCATATGCCACCGAGGCCATCGCATCCCGGCAATATCGATCCGCCCCCATAGTATCTGCATATTCCTGGGTCAAAACAGCTCCTCCCACCATAACGCGAGCCCAGGGAGCCTTTTCCCTCAGCTGTCTTATGGTTTCCTCCATGCTGGGAACCGTTGTTGTCATCAAAGCGCTCAACCCCACCAGGCGAACCTGATTTTTTACTGCTTCTTCCACAATTCGTTCCGGCGGCACGTCCTTTCCCAGATCCAATACCTCATAGCTGTAATTTTCCAACAGCACCTTCACAATATTTTTTCCAATATCGTGAATATCACCCTTAACCGTTGCCAGAATAATCGAACCCTTGCTTTCCTGCTTTACTCCGCTTGCAGCCATTTTTTCTTTGATAATGTCAAAGGCAGCTCTGGCCGCTTCCGCGCTCATTAACAGCTGAGGCAAAAACAGCGTTCCCTGTTCAAATCCCTTTCCCACCCGATCCAGGGCTGGAATCATGTGACTGTTAATGATTTCCAGAGCATCCTTCTCTTTCAAAAGCTCACCTACTGCAGCCGATGCCTGTTCCCGCAGTCCTTTCTCAATTCCTGTCTCCAGGGCTTCTGCTGGGCCGCCTTCCCTGGCCGCCGCTTCCACAGAAGCTCCTTCTGGAGACGACGGGGATTTTGAAAACTGACTGCCTGTCTGTGTTCCGGCTCTGTTCTGCTGTCCATATTTCTGAATATACTCCCCGCACTGAGGATCCAGATCCATCAGCGCCCGGAAGCTGTAATATGCCCGCATCATAGCTTCTGAATTGGGATTTATAATCGCAGCATTCAGTCCGCACTCCATAGCCATTGTAAAGAAAGCACTATTGATAATCTCTCTCTGAGGCAGGCCAAAGGAAATATTAGAAACACCCAGAATGGTTTTTCCTCCCAGTTCATCCCGGACGCGGCGCAGGGTTTCCAGAGTTGTCAAAGCTCCTTTACTGTCAGAGCTTACTGTCAGGCAGAGCGCGTCAATCAGAATATTTTCCGGTCCAATTCCATACTCCTCCGCTCTGCGGAAAATCTTCCGGGCTATTTCCAGCCTTCCTTCTGCTGTTTCCGGAATTCCGTTTTCATCCAGACAGAGAGCCACAACCACGCCGCCGTACTTCTTAACCAGAGGAAATACAGCCTTCATAGACTCCTCTTTTCCATTGACAGAATTAATCAGCGGCTTTCCATTATAGACCCGCATGGCCCGCTCCATAGCAATCGGATCCGAGGTGTCCAGCTGCAGGGGCAGATCCAGAATGCTCTGCAGCTCCCGCACCACCTCTTCCATCATAGACGGCTCGTCAATTTCCGGAAGCCCTACATTTACATCCAGCACGTGAGCACCATTCTCCTGCTGGGTCACACCCTCCTGAAGAATGTATTCCAGATTGTGTTCCCGAAGAGCCTGTTTAAATTTCGATTTTCCTGTAGGGTTAATCCGCTCCCCGATAATTACTGGGGTTTTTCCGATTTCTACTGCCTGGGCAAAGGAGGATACCACCGTTCGCCTTTTCCTGATAACAGGAACTGGTATTTTCGTCCTGCAGCGTTCATACACCTTTCGAATATGCTCTGGCGTCGTACCGCAGCAGCCGCCTGCAATCCGCGCTCCCATATCCACAATTTCTTCCATGATAGCCGCAAATTCTTCTGCGTCAATATCATACACCGTTTCCCCGTTTTCACTGCGGGGAAGGCCTGCATTGGGATTGACCATAACGGGAATAGAGGAAACCGCCAGAAGCTCCTGCAAAATCTCCCGCATCTGTGCCGGTCCCAGACCGCAGTTCATTCCCAAAACATCAACGCCAAGACCTTCCAGCATGGCTGCCACAGAAGCCGGACTTCCTCCAGTGAGCAGTTTTCCTCTCTCATCAAAGGTTACTGTCACAAATACAGGAAGACTGCAGGCCTCCTTTGCCGCCAGCACTGCTGCCTTTGTCTCGTAAGTATCGCTCATGGTTTCGATCAAAATCAGATCTGCGCCTGCCTCCACCCCTGCTTCTACCACCTCCCGGTACAAGCTGATCGCATCCTCAAACTCCAGATCCCCCAGAGGCTTCAGCAGCTTTCCTGTCGGGCCCATATCCAGAGCCACATATGCCTTTTTCCCAGAAAGAGCAATGGCCTCTCTGGCATTTTTCACTGCAGCCTCAACCACCGGCTTTAATGGATACTTCGTATGTTCATTATATTTCAGCCGATCCACCCCAAATGTATTGGTGGTCACAATATCTGCCCCTGCCTCCAGATAATCCCGGTGAATCTGCACCAGCACCTCTGGATGGGTCATATTCCAGACACCGGGCAGTTCTCCCGGCTTAAGCCCTGCCTGCTGCAGAAGGCTTCCCATTCCGCCGTCACAAAACAGGATTCTCTTTTCTAATTCCTGTAAAATACTCATATTTTCCCTTCCGCGGTTTTCCTGCCCGCATCTCTCTTTCTTATCTCCGATATACACAGTCTTTTTTCTGGCAGATTTCACAGCCCTGAATTCTACAGCTTACAGGAATATCACTGATTCCAATTACTGCTGTTATGGATTTGGAGGGCGCCATCAAAAGACTGTCTGTCAGGGTCACGCCGATTCTCCTTCCCAAATCAAGAGCAGGTACCAGCTGTCTCTGACATTCCAGAGAAAAATCCCCATAACCGGGACTGAATCTCGGGCGCAGGTATCGCCCCTGTTTTTGATATTCCTCTTTCAGCTCCCTGTTTTTTTCATCACAGAATTCCTCCAGAAAGGCAACTGAGACTGCCTGAAATACCACGGCCTTGCTCATCTGCAGTTTTCCGTACCGATGCAGCATGATATCCACCTGACTGCCAAGAGTCGCTGCAAACAGCAAAGCCCCTGTACAGTCTTTCAGATTCCGCCCCAGGCTGCGGCTTCTTGCTGTGATGGCTCCTATCCGTATTTCATCCCCCTCCAGCTCCAGCGGAAATTCCCGCCAGACTGCCCGGGGTGCGGCACACTGCTCCAGCTCCCGCTTGCATTCTTCAATCAGAAACTCTACATTTTCTGGAACCGGCTGTCCCTTGCAGCCAAGATAACGTAAAATCTCTGCCTGGTTCCATTTCCAAACACCCTCATTCATATTCCTGTCCTGCCTTTTTCTGCTGCTTTATCCGCAATCTCGCCTCAGTATTTCCCGGCTGTCTTTTCTGCGTCTCTCCTAGCATTTTCCGGCTGCCCTATCCAAAGTTCCTTCCGGACTTGCCTGCTTTTGCCCTTACTGCATCCTTTACCGCACAATCTCAGAAAGGCTGTTCTTAATCTGTGCCGCCACATCCGGCTTATTCATAGAATATACATGAATTCCGTTTACATGATTCGCTATCAAATCGATAATCTGCTCTGTAGCATAGGCAATGCCAGCCTGCTTCATAGCCGCCGGATTGTCTCCAAACCTGTCTACAATTGCCTTAAACCGGGAGGGAAGATATGTTCCTGACATGGAGCATATCCGCTTAATCTGAGCAGAATTTGTCACTGGCATAATTCCTGCAATCACCGGCACCATAATTCCCTTTTCCCGGATTCTGTATAAATAATTGTATAAAATATTATTATCAAAAAACATCTGCGTCGTCACAAAATCACAGCCGGCCTCCACCTTTTCCTTCAGATGCTGAATGTCCGCTGTTTTATTCACGGACTCCACATGACCCTCCGGATAACAGGCTGCGCCAATACAGAAATCTCCTGCAGCCTTAATCTCTGCAATCAGCTGAGACGCATACTGGTAATCCTTTTCCACCTTTCCATCTGCAGGAATATCTCCCCGCAGCGCCAGAATATTTTCAATTCCCCGATCCTTCAGTTCCTCAAGTACGCCATGAACCTTTTCTTTTGTAGAAGATACGCAGGTCAGATGTGCCAGAGGCGTTACTCCGTGATTCATAATAGAAGAAGCAATATCCACCGTATACCGGCTAGTTCCCCCTCCCGCTCCATAAGTAACGCTCATAAATGCCGGATGCAGTCCGGCAATCTCCAGCGCCGCTGCCTCCACTGATTCCAGTTTGTCCTCCGTTTTTGGAGGAAATACTTCAAAAGAAAGCGTCGGCTCTCCCTTTGCCAGTAAGTCTTTGATTTTCATTTTCTGCTCCTCTCTTTCTGCTGTCCCCCGCCCCATAATTAGAACAAGTATAGCATAAGAGATTCCGATTTTCCATGGCGTAGTTTGTTAATTTATTAACTTTTTCCACGATTTATTTGCATTTTTTTCATTTTATGGTAAGATAACTTTCAACTGCTTTGACTTGGGAAGTCAAATGTGTGCCTTTATGTCCCACAATACCATACAAAGGAGATTTTATTATGGAACAGACAGGCGTAAAAGCATTTCTGAAACGGAAAAACGTCAACATTACTGTCAAAACCTATCTCATTGATGCCATGGGAGCAATGGCTTTTGGTCTCTTTGCATCCCTGCTCATCGGAACCATTTTCGGAACCCTTGGGGATAAAACCCAGGTGGCTTTGTTCCAGACCATTGCAGAATACTGCAAAAGTGCAACCGGCGCTGCTTTAGGTGTCTCTATTGCCTACGCCCTTCATGCGCCCCAGCTGGTTCTTTTCTCTGCTGCCACTGTAGGAATTGCAGGAAATGCTCTGGGCGGCCCTGTAGGCGCTCTGTTAGCCACAATCGTTGCCACTGAGCTGGGAAAAATCGTTTCCAAGGAAACACGGGTAGACATTCTCGTTACCCCCGGCGTTACCATTATTTCCGGTGTGCTGGTTGCTCAGTTTGTAGGCCCTGGAGTTTCTGCCTTTATGACTGCCTTCGGCAATCTGGTAAAAACCACAACTGAGATGCAGCCGTTCTTTATGGGAATGCTGGTTTCTGCTCTTATTGGAATTGCGCTGACCCTTCCAATCAGCAGCGCAGCCATTTGTATCATGCTGAGTCTGGACGGTCTGGCCGGCGGCGCCGCCACGGCCGGATGCTGCGCACAGATGATTGGCTTTGCTGTATTGAGTTTCCGTGAAAACGGTATGGGCGGACTTTTAGCCCAGGGTCTTGGCACATCTATGCTGCAGATGGGAAATATTGTTAAGAACCCCAGGATCTGGATAGCCCCCACACTGGCCTCCATGGTTACAGGCCCTATTGCTACATGCCTGTTCCGCCTGGAAAATATTGCTGCCGGATCCGGTATGGGAACCTGCGGGCTGGTTGGCCCCATCGGAATTTACACTGCCATGGGCGGCGGCGTAAATATGTGGCTGGGAATTCTTCTGGTATGCTTCCTTCTTCCAGCTGTCCTGACTCTGATTTTCGGCGCAGTACTCCGAAAAATCGGCTGGATCAAGGTGGGAGATTTGAAGCTGGATCTGTAATGAAAAAAACGCGTTCTGCATTCCAGTTTTTCCGGCTGCAAAACGCGTTTTCTTTTTTCTATTATTTTAAAATACCTATTGTTTTAAAACCTCAATCGCTTTCTGTACCTGATTGTCCCGATCCAGAGGAACATCGTACTGTCCAATCAGATCCTCATCCAGCTCCAGTTCAATCTCCACATCTGGCTCCAAACCTTTTTTGTGGATATCATGACCAGCCGGAGTATAATAGTGAGCTATGGTTACCTTCACAGCAGAACCGTCATCCAGAGGAAGGAGCGCCTGCACAATACCTTTTCCAAAGGAGGTTGTTCCCACCAGAGTTGCCATGCCGTAATCCCGCAGGGCGCCTGCAAATACCTCAGAAGCACTGGCTGACATTCCATTTATTAAAACTGCAATCGGCATATCCAGCTCATGTCCGTCATCCATGGGATATTCTGGATTGGATCCGCTTCCCTCAAACAGAAGCTTTCCGCCCTGACAATAATACCGATCGCCCTTTCCGTTTTTATCAGCAGTACTGAGAATGGTTCCCTCATACTGATCCTCCGGCAAAAGATAGGCTGCCATTTTCACACAGGCATCCACCACACCTCCGGGATTATCCCGCAAATCAATCACCAGACGCTCCATTCCCTGCTTTTCCAGAGAATCAACCGCGGAAATAAACTGATCTGCTGTTACCAGATCAAACTGTGTTACCATCACATAACCTGTTTTATCCGGCAAAAGCTGAGCCTCCACTGTCACGCTCTCCACCATCCGGCGTTCCACTGTAGCAGAAATCTCCTCGCCGTCTCTTAAAACCGTCAGATCCACAAAGGTGCCTTCCTCACCGCGGATATACTGAGAAACCAGAGTATCCAGTTCCTGATCATACACATCCAGCGCCCCTACCTTATAGAGAATATCTCCTTTCTTCAATCCGGCCTCTTCTGCCGGAGAACCGGGAAATACTCTCAAAATGGTAATAATTCCAGTCTCCAGATTCTGACTGACCTGAACGCCGATTCCACAGTAAACGCCTTCTGTTTCCTCTGTCATGGCCCGGTATTCTTCTGCTGTATAGTAAGTAGTGTAGGGATCCTCCAGACCTGCCAGCATTCCCTTATAAATACCGGCTTCCATCTGCTCTGTATCCACATCCTCCTCAAACAGAAAATAGTCATCCACCACCTGCTCCAGTAAATCCAGTTTATTGCCGATTCGCTGAAGATTCAGGGCTTCCTCCTCCGGATTTCCGGAGCTCTCGATGATTCCAGCCATGCTCTGTCCATCCATCACTGTATGGCCAATAATGGAAATTCCCGCTGCAATTCCCACGATTACCAGGCCTGCAAAAGCAGTTACCAGCGCTCCTACCAGAACACCTTTCCAGAATCTGTTTTTATTTTTCTTTTCGTTTTCCAAATATGTCACCTGTCTTTCTGGCCACTCCTGTCTGATTTTCCGCAGGAAAAGAGCGCCGTTATTTCCGTCACGGACTTACATACGTCTGAGGATTTACATAACGCCCGCCATGGCGGATACCAAAATGAAGGTGGGGTCCCGTAGAGTATCCGGTAGAACCAACCTTGGCAATCGTCTGTCCCTGACTGACCTGCTGCCCCTCAGAAACCAGCAGCTGAGAACAATGCATATACACAGTATAAACACCGCCTCCGTGATTCAGCATAATATAATTTCCAGCTGAATAGCTGTATGTAGACACCACCACTGTCCCGGCTGCAGCTGCCACAATGGCAGAGCCGCTGCTGGCGCCGATATCAATTCCCTGATGATTGGTAGATGCCCCTTCCGTAGGCGAGCTTCTCCCGCCAAAGCCGGAAGTAATACGGCTGCTGGAAGGACAGGGCCATATAAATTTAATATCTCCCAGATTTACGGTTTTATACGATTTTCCAGCTGCCTCAGCTGCTTTTCTCGCCTCTTCTTCCTTCCGCTTAATCTCTGCTTCCAGTTGTTTGATTTTATTCTCCTGAGCAGCCAGATCCTTTTCATATTCCTCAATCTGACCTTCTGCTGCGGAAATCTGATTTTCCACCCCCTGAAGCTCCCTGCTCTTCTCGGAGAGGAGGGTTTCCACCGACTGATGCTTTGCCTGAGTCTGCTCCTGCAGGCTGAGAAGCTCTGCATGCTCCTCCTGCAGCTTCACCTCATGGGCAGCAATGGTTTCTCTGGTTGCCTCATATTCATCCATCTTTTTCCTGTCATAATCAGAAATTTTCTGGATATACTCGGCCCGGTTCATAAACTGAGCCATATCATCTGACTGGAGCAGCATATCCATGTAGCTGGTGTCGCCCCGCTCATACATATATTTGATCCGAAGCTTCATATCTGCATACTGCTTTGCCTCAGTCTCCCTTGCCGCCTCCAGTTCCTGTCCAGTCCGGGCAATATCCTCTTCCTTTCCGGCAATATCTCCGGAAAGCTGCTCCAGTTCCTGGTCCAGACGCATCAAATCGCCATCCAGCTGTTTCACATAAGCAGCGGTATCGTGCTTTAATCCCTCCAGATTTTTCAGAGCCGCTTCAACCTTCTTTTTTTCCTCTTCCATAGAGCTGACCTTTTTCTTCGCAGCCTCCACATCCTTTTTCGTTGCGTAGGAAGGGAAAAGACCTGTGGTAAAAATTGCCGCCAGGCTAACCCAGAGAAGCCCCCATTTTTTCCATGCTTTCATTTTGTCACCTACACTTTCAGGGATCTGCGAATGGTGAAAAAGCTTCCGAAAAAGCCGATTCCAACACCAAGCGCCATAGACACTGCCACCATAACAGGATAAATATTTCCGATGGGAATAAAATACAGCATATTAGACAGAATATGAAACCGCTCCATCAGATATACCACCATTCTCGTGTAGAGCACGTACATCCCTGCCAGAGGTATCACGGCGCCTATCAGACCGATTACCACACCTTCCACAATAAACGGCGCCCGAATCATAAAATTCGTAGCTCCTATGAGCCGCATGATCTGGCTTTCTCTCCGGCGAAAAGCCGCTGCCACAGAAATCGTGTTGCTGATCAGAAAAACCGCTACTGCCAGAAGCACTCCAATAATCACAAGAGATAAAAGTCCCAGCATTTTGTTAAAGCTGGAAAATCCCGCTGCTGTGGTACTGGAATAATTCACCTGACGCACTCCGGTAATCCCCTGAAGATAAGCTACAAAATTTTCCTGCTCACTGATGTCATTTAAAAAGATCACATAGGATGCAGAACCTGCCAGCGGATTATCCTCCGCAAAGCCCTCCGCCAGCTCCTCATGTCCGGCAAAATACTCCGCCTTAAAGCTGTCCCAGGCCTCCTGGGCAGATACATACTTCATCTCCCGGATTTCCGGCCGTTTGCCAATCTCATCTCCCAGAGCCAGAATCTGTTCCTCCGTCAGACTCTCATCAAAAAGAACTGTAATACCCACCGTGCTTTCTACATGGTGTACCATAAACCGAATATTTGCAACTATCGAGAAAAATAAACAAAATAAAAAAATACACGCAGAAATCGTTGCCACCGATGCCAGCGAAAACCAGATATTTCTGCATATATTTTTCAGTCCCTGTTTCAGGCAATACCAACATGTACTAAAGCTCATCCGTATGACCACCTCTCACTTCATCGCTGACAAGCCTTCCGCGATCCAGAGTAATCACACGTCCGCCTATCTCATCTACCAGTTCCTGGCTGTGGGTTACCACAACCACGGTTGTTCCCCTCCGGTTAATCCGTTTCAGAAGCTTCATAATCTCTATGGCATTCTGATAATCCAGATTGCCCGTAGGCTCATCTGCCAGAAGCACCTCCGGACGGTTAATCAGAGCGCGGGCAATCGCCACCCGCTGCTGCTCCCCTCCGGAAAGCTTCTGGGGCTCCATCTTGTATTTTGATGAAAGCCCCACCAGCTTTAACATTCTTGGAACAGATTCTCGGATACTTCTGGAAGAGGCCCCCACCACCCGCTGGGCAAAGGCCACATTCTCAAATACATTCCGATCCTGCAGAAGCCGGAAATCCTGAAACACAACTCCCAGTTTCCGGCGAAACTTCGGCACGTACCGCCGCGGCATTTTCTGCAGATCCATATCATTGATCACAATCCGACCTGACGTCGGCTCTGCCTCCTTCAGCATCAGCTTCAAAAGGGTGGATTTGCCGGAGCCGCTTCGCCCCATAATAAATACAAATTCCCCATCCTCAATGGTAATATTAATGTCCCGCAAAGCCTTGCCGCCGTTTTCATAGGTCTTGCTGATATTGGATATTTCAATCATATTAGTAATCCAGGCTCTCCATATACTTCATGTACTTCACAACCATCAGAGCAATCTTAAAGGTAATGGCATCCTCAAATACTCTCAGATCCAGTCCTGTACTCTTCTGCAGCTTATCCAGACGGTATACCAGAGTATTCCGATGGATATAAAGCTGACGGGAAGTCTCGGAAACATTCAGGCTGTTCTCGAAAAACTTGTTGATGGTAGTCAGAGTCTCCTCGTCAAACTCATCCGGAGACTTTCCTTCAAAAATCTCCCGGATAAACATCCGGCACAGTGGAAGGGGGAGCTGATAAATCAGACGTCCAATTCCCAGATTGCTGTATGCCACTACATTCTTGCCATTGTAGAAAATCTTTCCTACATCCAGAGCCATCTTCGCTTCCTTGTAGGATCTGGAAACCTCCTTAATATCCCCTACAATGGTACCGTAAGCCACATGAACCTTGGTCATAGCCTCTGTATTGAGCATATCGAGAATCATGTTGGCTGTTTTCTCCAGCTCGCCGTAATCCTCTCCGGTCTTTACTTCTTTTACCAGAATAATATTCTTTTCATCTACTGCAGTAATAAAGTCCTTGGTCTTGGATGCAAACAGACTGCGCACCGTCTCCAATGCATTCACATCCTTTTCATGCTTGGTTTCAATCAGGAATACCACGCGCTTTACGTTGGTTTCGATATGAAGCTTTTTCGCACGGTTGTAAATGTCCACCAGAAGCAAGTTGTCCAGCAGCAGGTTCTTGATGAAATTGTCCTTGTCAAACCTCTCCTTGTATGCTACCAGAAGATTCTGAATCTGGAAAGCTGCCAGCTTTCCTACCATATACACATCGTCACTGCCGCCCTTGGCCAGCAAAATATACTCCAGCTGATGCTCGTCAAATACCTTAAAAAACTGATATCCAGAAATCACCTGGCTGTCCGCCGGAGAATCCACAAAAGATAAAATGGAGCTTTCATACTCCTCTGCATCTGGAAATGTAGAGGCCAGTACCTTTCCCTCCGTGTCGCAGATACACAGATCAATTCTGGTAATTCCCTTCAAGCCGTCAATGGTTGTCTGAAGAATCTGATTTGAAATCATAACGCACGCTCCTTATAGTGAATTTGTTGATAATCTCGATGATCCGTAAAAACTGTCAAACTTAATACGATCCTATCTTATATCTTAATGCAAAATAAAAAAAAAAGCAAGCGAGTAATGATACTCGCCTGCTTAATTTTATACAATGCAACAGATATCTTAGTTCACGATTACCTGCTCGGTATCCTTGTCGAATACGTGAATCTTGCTCAGATCCAGAGCCAGCTTTACAGTATCGCCAGGTCTTGCAGAGGTTCTCGGATTTACACGAGCGGTGCAGTTTGCTTCGTTTACATCGAAGTACAGATAAACTTCAGCACCAAGCATCTCGTATACACGGATGGTTGCGTCAATTACGCTCTTCGGAGATGCTGCCAGATAAGCCTCGTCATCATGCAGATCCTCCGGACGGATACCCAGGGTAACGGTCTTGCCGTTGTAGCCCTTCTCCTCCAGTACTTTGCCTTTTTCTGCCGGCAGAGCGATGGTGTGACCGTCAAAGGTCAGAGTAACTTCAGAACCGCTCTTTCCAACAACAGCATCAATCAGGTTCATCTGCGGAGCGCCGATAAATCCAGCAACGAACTTGTTGCAGGGCTTGTCATACAGATTCTGCGGAGAGTCAACCTGCTGAACTACGCCGTCCTTCATAACTACGATTCTGGTACCCAGAGTCATAGCCTCGGTCTGGTCATGAGTTACGTAGATGATGGTTGCGTTCAGTCTCTGATGCAGCTTGGAAATCTCAATACGCATCTGACCTCTCAGCTTAGCATCCAGGTTGGACAGCGGCTCATCCATCAGGAATACCTTCGGATTACGAACGATTGCACGACCCATAGCTACACGCTGTCTCTGACCACCGGACAGAGCCTTCGGCTTACGATCTAACAGATGGGACAGGTCAAGGATTCTTGCTGCTTCCTGAACCAGCTTATCAATCTCCTCCTTCGGGGTCTTTCTCAGCTTCAGACCGAATGCCATGTTGTCATAAACACTCATATGCGGATACAGAGCATAGTTCTGGAATACCATTGCAATATCTCTGTCCTTCGGTTCTACATCGTTTACCAGCTTGCCATCGATGTACAGCTCACCGGAAGAAATATCTTCCAGACCTGCGATCATACGAAGGGTTGTGGACTTACCACATCCAGACGGTCCTACGAAGATGATGAATTCCTTATCAGCAATTTCAAGGTTAAAATCTTTTACTGCAACAAACCCGTTCGGGTAAGCTTTGGTTACATTTCTCAATGATAAACTGGCCATACTTTCTCCTCCTGATTGATGCTGTTTCGCATCTCTTTTTTCTGTATTAATGATACAATATAAAAATTTTTTCCGCCATATTGCAAATGCCCAAATTCATTTTCCCCTTTTTGGCACATTTGCTTAACTGAAAAAAAAACTGCTGAAAACATCAAATTCGGCTAAGGAAATCCCGTCCTTTACTGTCTAAATTCGATAAAACCTTCCCCTAAAACCTCTCTGGCATCACTGACAATCACAAAAGCTTGTGAATCATGCCCAACAACCAGCTCTTTTAATTGTACAATTTCTTTCTTTGATACCACACAAAAGAGAATTTCCTTTTGATTTCCGGAATACATGCCTCTGGCAGAAATCCCCGTAGCCCCCCGCTTCATCTCTTTCATAATCCGCTCTGCCAGTTCCTCGCTTTTATCTGAGATAATAAAGGCCACCTTGGAGAACTTCATACCTTCAATAATTCCGTCCGAAATCTTTGCCATGGCAAAAATGGCAATCAGAGCGTAAAGAGCATAGGTGATACCAAAAACAGAGGCGCCGACAAATACCACCATAGCATCCAGCACCTGCATAATCTGAGCAATGGTATAATGAGGCAGCTTTCTCTGAATCAGGGCCGCCAGCATATCCGTTCCTCCCGTCGTTGCCTGACACAGGAATACCAGTCCGGCCCCTACTCCCGTAAGCAGACCACCAAACAGAGCTGTCAGCAGTAAATCATCCATAAGAAATGGAATTTCCGGAATCAGATACAGAGAAATGGAAAGAGCCACAGTTGCAGTCAGTGTCCGCTTGATAAACTGCCAGCCTTTCAGGCGGATCGCCGCCAAAAACAGGGGAATATTCACTGCTGTATTGGTGATCCACAGATCGATCCCAAACTTTTCCTTGACAATAATGGCAACACCGGCTGCCCCTCCTGTAACAAGGCCAATCGGATCATAAATATTTTTAATGGCAAAGCCCATGATACATGCGCCAAGCAGAATCAGCGCATAATCACGGGCCGCAGATTTGTGTCTGAAATTCATACCTTCTCCCTTTCTGAGGAACCGGTCAGGATATCTTCTTTGCCAGGACATGGATCAGATGCTCGTCCTCATCATGTCCATTTCCATCTGTCACCCAGATCTTCTGGATCTCCAGGCGGCCGGTTTCTTTCAGAAGCCGTTCCAGCTTTTCCTGTGTATACTGGCAGAAGTATCGACCGTTCTGAATTCCCTCAAAATCTCCCTCCTGGAAAGAAAGGTAGAGAATTCCGCCCTGACAGAGTGCTTCAATCACCCTCTCCATTACACTGTCGATCTCATCCTCCGGCACATGGATCAGCGCTTCATTGCCCCAGACTCCGTCAAAAACCTCATCGAACTCCATATCCTCGTAGGCCATATTCAAGACCTCCAGGCCTGTATGAATCTCTGCCAGCTTGCACATTTCCTCAGAGGCATCCAGAGGGGTCACATCGAAGCCCTGTTCATAAAAGGCCAGGCTGTCACGTCCAGAGCCGCACCCAAGATCCAGAATCGTATCGCCCTCTTCCAGATACTCCGTAAAGGTTTTCCTCTGCTCCTCCATATCCTGCTCCACTGTCTGTTCAAAAATTGCGGATGCATATTTATTGTAGTATCCTATCGTGTCCAATTGGCTCCTCCTATATTCTCTCAATGGTTTTTTCCGTAATCCGGATTTTATTTTCTTTCAACAGGCGTCCTACCGCCCGCTTAAATGCATTCTTGCTCATCTGAAACTCTCTCTGAATGGTTTCTGGTCTTGCCTTGTCATTGAATGGAAGAACTCCGTCAAATTCATCAATCACCTTCAAAACCAGCTGCGCATCCTCATCCATCTGCATATAGGCCTTCTGACGGGGAGACAAATCCAGCTTTCCATCCTCTCTGACCTTCATAACCCGGGCTTCCACCAAATCTCCAGGATGATAATTGCCATAAAGCTCCTTCTTGGGAATCAGACCGTAGTACCGATTATCCACAGCTACAAAGGCGCCCAGGGTTTCGCTGATTTCATAAATCACACCCTTTACCCAGTCATCCTTCTGATAAGGAGACTCTGCGCTCATATAGGAATATACATTCATGGTAGCAGCCAGACGTCCGCTCTTATCAATATAGAGAGCCACAAGACATTCCTCTCCGGGACGTACCCTATGATTCTGCTCCTTAAAAGGAAGCAAAAGATCCTTTTCCAGTCCCATATCCAGGAAAGCGCCGATCTTTACTACATCTTTAACAGTCAGCACTGCCGTCTCTCCTACCTGAAGCTTGGGCTTTCCGGAAGTGGCAATCAGGCGATCCTCGGAATCCTTGTAGACAAATACCTCCAGGCTGTCTCCTACCTTTGTTCCTTCGGGAACCTGTTTCCGGGGAAGAAGAACTGCACGCTTTTCATCTCCCGGCTCTCCCATATATACACCGAAGTCTTTCTCTCTCTGTACTGTCAGGGTCTGAACTTTTCCTAATTCTATCATATATACTCTCTTTCTGGCTGTTCCTTCACAACCGTGGTCCTTCGCTTTCGGCCTTCATCCAGACAACTGCATAGGCCGTTCCTTCTCTGTCACAGAGGGCTACCGTATAATCGCTTCCCTCTCGGCTGATACAGGGAATCATCTCATCTCCCTGCACTGCTGCCTTCTTATACTCTACCCGCAGCTCCCGGATACGAATATCCTCCGGAAGCGCCTCCCTGGCAATGGCCACATATTGGGCATTGTTTACATGGCGGTTCGTGTCAATGTGGTGGGGCAGCACTGTAATCACCGGCATCTTCACCGCATTTTCCGGAATAAGGATTCTCCTGGGCGCATAGTCCATCTCCAACCGCTTTTCCTCCCCGCTTCCATAGCCTCGGATATCACTCTCCTGAGCGCGAACCGGACGTCCTGCTTCTGTATCAAAGAAAAACCAGATGGAATTGGCCTTAACCAGATAATTTCCCTTTTTATCGCAAATGGTAAAATTGCGGTATCCATAAATCCCTTTAAAATCATAAGGCCAGGTACTGACAACAATCTCCTCTCCCAGTCTTGGATACCTCTCTATCACAATCTGCCAGGAAGACAGCCACCATGCGCGGTGATGCTCCTGGAGATATGTAATGCCAAGATTCAGGTCTTCTGACTGAAAGGTAGAGCAGTCCTGCAGGTAGTTGATAATCCCTGTTACAGACAGCTCCTGATTCTGATCCACCTCACTGTAGCGGATCCTGCTTTCAAACGAATACATGATTTCTCCTGTGTTATTAACTCATTTCCTGCTATTATCTCATATTCCTTGCGGAATCACAACTGTTTTTTATCTGTGCGGCCTGATTTTATATAACAATTCAGCCATGCAGCTTCCTGCTTTCACCATTTTTTCCTGTCTGGCTCTTTGTACAGCGGGACGGTTATGATTTTACAGGCAGAAAATAAGCGAGGAGCCGGAAAAATTCCGGCTCCTATTTAAAATTGTCTGATTTGTTTTACTTTTCGCAAATTTTAACAACTACTTTTTTAATCGGAGAAGGCTCGCCTGCTGCTGCTTTGGGCTTATGGCCGTCCCAGGGATTGAAAATCATATACTCGCCGGCTTTTACAACCACCTTCAGACCAGGATTGCTGTTGTCGAAAATCACAACATCCTTTTCCGGATTGTACGGAGTCTTCACTGTCAGATCCTCAACCGGAGCGTAGGTCATGGTTTCCTGACCCTCGATAATGTACTGAATATCTGTATAATTCTCATGAGCCTCAAACTTTGCTTCCTCCCACGGAATTGTTGTGTAGCTCATAACATTGGCATAAACCATCTTGCCGTCAATTTCATATTTGCCGTTTTCCAGAGAAGCCAGATCCTGACTCTTCAGCCAGTCCACTGCCTTTGCATAACGTCCTTCAATTCCCAGATTGCGATAAAAATCCAAATTCTTTGCCTGATCAAAAATCATGATAGCATCCTCCTCTGTTTCATATTCCTGTGTCAGCCTCTTCGTCTGGCACTGTATATTTCTGATGAACTGCTCTTATCTCAGCTCAGTGGTCGGAATCACATCCATGTCGTCGAATTCCTGATTCTCGCCGCCCATAGCCCAGATGAAAGTATAGTTGCTGGTACCTGCGCCGGAATGAATACTCCAGGACGGGCTGATAACAGCCTGCTCATTCTGCATTACAATGTGGCGGGTCTCATTTCCCTCACCCATCATATGGAATACTACGTTGTTCTCCGGAATCTCAAAGTACATATAGATCTCCATTCTTCTCTCATGGGTGTGAGACGGCATGGTGTTCCATACACTGCCTGGCTCCAGCACAGTCATACCCATAGACAGCTGGCAGGTCTCCAGTACAGACGGATGAATAAACTGGTTGATGGTTCTCTTATTGGAGGTCTCCATAGCGCCTAATGGCTTCTTTGCTGCATCATTAATAGAGATAAAGGTGGTCTTGCATGCCTTGTGAGCCGGAGCACTTACCATGTAAAACTTAGCCGGATTTGCTACGTCATCACTGGCAAAGGTAACCTCCTTGGTTCCCTTGGTAATGTACAGACAGTCCTTATATCCCATCTTGAAGGTCTCGCCGTCTGCTACGATGGTTCCTGCACCGCCGATGTTGAAAATACCGATCTCTCTTCTCTCCAGCAGGTAGTGCGTTCCGAAATTTTTCCATACATCAATACCCTTATCAATGGAAACAGTCTCGGTGGTAGGCATACAGCCCAAAGTTACCATACGATCAACGTGAGAGTATACTGCTACTATTTCATTCGCAACATAAAGATTTTCAATCAGGAATTCTTTTCTGGTTTCCTCTGTAGTATAGCGCTTAAAATCTTTCTGATTTGCGGAATAACGAATATCCATGTGTATCAATCCTCCATACATTTCATTTTCTGACAAGATCAAACAGTCCTATCTGTTTACCATTATAAGTGATTTCAGAAAATATGCAATAGAACAATTTCCCGAAAAAAGGAGGCAGATTCTGAACATTCTGGCTAAAACCTGCGAAGTGTTTTTATGTCACGGGAAATTACGTCCTATGACAAAAAAACAGCCCGGAATCTCTAACAGAAACCGGACTGTACAGAAGCTGGGCTACAAGGATTCGAACCTTGAAATGACGGAGTCAGAGTCCGTTGCCTTACCATTTGGCGATAGCCCAATACCATATAAAATTGTAAAACCTGTATCCGAAAACCGGATAAGCTGGGCTACAAGGATTCGAACCTTGAAATGACGGAGTCAGAGTCCGTTGCCTTACCATTTGGCGATAGCCCATCACTGCAACGAAAGTCATTATACATGAAATATTCGTTGCGGTCAAGTACTTTTTTACTTTTTTATATTTTCGCAAAATTCATGGAACATCTGGCAAATTTTCCAACTTTTATTCAGAAGTTCCCTCCTGCCAGATTAAATCCTGCTCTCTTCTGATACTTCCTTCTGCTGCCCGGAAACCTTACCCTTTTCTTCAAAGGCTTCTTCCAACTCCTCAAAAGCTCCTTCCGTTTCCCCTGAAGTCTCGCTTCCCTCTCCAGATGTTTCCTCCTCTTCCCCAGAAGTGCTTTCACCTTCTTCAGAAGATTCTTCTGTTTCCTCAGGAAGGGTTTCCTCTTCTCCCAAGGCCTCTTCCGTCTCCTCTGAAGACGTTTCCTCTTCCTGGGATTCCTCCTGCTCCTCCTCTTCCAGCTGTTCAGAAATCTCCGGAACCTTAAAATATCCGGTTACAGAGGAGGCACGGTTTTCTCCGCGGGGCGTCAGCCCTCCCAGCACAAAGGTGTAATTCTTTCCGCCTTCCAGACCTTCTGCAAAAATCACACACTCATCCTTCGCTGTTTCTTCTACCAACGCCGCATACCGGCTGCCATCCTCATCCTTTACCAGAACCGTAGGATTTTTCCAGTCTACATAGGTTACAAAATATACGAAAATCCGGTTATCTTCATAATCAACATAATCGATCTCCACCAGCTCCTCTTCCGCATTTTCTTCTGAAGGAGATGGGGCCACAATCACATTCTGATCTTCTGTCACAGACTCCTTCTCTTCCCCGCCCGATGTCTGGGTCTGTTCTGGTAACTCTGCTTCCGGCGTTTCCGGTACCAATGTCTCCGTTTCCGATTCGGCAGATGTCTCCGTTTCCCTGCTTACCTCCGTTTCTTCCACAGAAGCCGGGAAGTCTTTCCCGATCCATTCTGCCAGCTCCTCCATCGTTATGGCAGACAGCCACTCCATATCCTTCATAGCCAAATCTGGATTTGACTCAATCAGTTCCTTGAGAAAATATGCCTTACCATAAGAAATCTTATACTGCTTTGCCAGATCCTCGATCTCATCATTCTCTACCGCCTGCTGATCATAGACAACAGCCTGAACCTGATTTTCCTCCAGGGTTTTTTCAATGTTTCCCACCACACTGCTGCGCAGAGCTGAGGCCCTGGTCATGCTGTCATTGCTCACTGTCACTAAAATCGCATTGTCCAGATCATCCAAGTAGCCGTGAGTTACCATAGAGCCTACAACTGCATTCACAGCCACATTCAAATCTACTCCCTTCAGTTCCATATCTGACAGAATCTGATTTCCATCTTCATTCAGGGCCTCTGCCTTTAATACCCGCTCTCTCCTGTTAATCGAAAGCTCCACACTGGGATTGACATCAATTCCAATCACTGAGTCTATCTGACGGTTCTCATACTGATAATACCAGGCTCCGCCTCCTGTCATCAAAAGACAAAGACTGGCCGCAGCTCCCAGAGCCGCGCCTCTCATCTGGCTCAGAAACAAAATGACGCCGCCTTTTTTTGTCTCCTGCCTCTCTTTTACTGCTTCCTCATTTTCCTGCGGAACAGACAAATCCAGCTTCTCAAAAATATCCGGAGTAAGTGTATCCACAGCTGATTTCAGATGAATTTCTATCTGCTCTTTATTCCATTGATCCTGATCCGATCTCTGCTTCATCTGCAGTCACTCCTCCCTTAAATTCTGTTTCAGTTTTTTGATTGACCGGTTGTATTTGGAAAGCACAGTGGCCAGAGGCATACCAAGAGATGCCGCAATCTCCCTGTGTTTTAGACCTGCTGAGGCATGGAGAAGCACAATCTGCCGCTCATCCTCCTTTAAAAGCTCCAGAGCTGCCCGCAGAGCCATGGCATCTGCCAGGTTTTCCAGAGGAAGGCAGAGTTCACCGGTTTCTTCCCCGGTCAGCTCCTCCAGCCCCATATCTGCCCTATGCTTCTGGTCACGAAACTTCATATAGCAAAGATTTCTTGCTATGGTAAATATCCAGGCCAGAGGCTTGCCCTGGGACTGATAAGAAGATGCAGAAGTCCATATTTTCATATAGGTCTCCTGCATCACTTCTTCCGCATCCTGGGGATTCTTCATTATTGACAATATAAAACTGTATACGGTTCTGTCCGTGTTCTGGTAGAGAAGCAAAAATGCCTCCCTGTCCCCCAAACTGACACGCCTTAAAAGCTCTTCGTTGCTCAATCGAATTCCCTTTCTGATCGTTTAATGCAAAAATTCTCGTTCTTATTGCATGAAACTGGTACATTTATTTTGTAACTGTTCCGCTTTGCAGCTTCTTGCCCACTTACAGCGGACAAGAAGTTTTCGGCGTCCGCCTTATGTGGATTCTGTTCCTTTATTTTACCGGTTTTTCCTGCTGGAAGGAGCATTCCGCAGTAATCACACAAAAATACCGGCTGTCCTGCTCCCTTATTCTCTGATAGATCTTCTGTTTTAATTCATCCTGCCTTGCTTTTGTATATTCCCGGGGCACTACCAGATCAAAAATAATATTAATCTGGTTTCCTGCATCTACAATCCGGAAATCATGAAGACTCAGGCGCTCATCCAGTCCGGCAAGGATCTCCTCAACCATTTTCTTTAACTCTGCTGTCATGGGATTATCCGCATCTACCGGATCCATGTGAATCACAAGAAATATCCCCAGCTTTTTCTGGGCATCCCGCTCAATCTGATCCACAACTGCGTGGGATTTTCCAATTTCCACATTGCTGGGAACCTCTGCGTGAATAGAAGCCATGCTCCTGCCCGGACCATAATTGTGTACAATCAGATCGTGACTTCCAATAATGCCATCATACTGCTCCACAAACCCCGTAATTTTCTGGTAGATTTCCGGATCAATAGCTTCCCCGATCAAAGGAGCCAGCGTATCCTTTGCAATGTTAATCCCGGCAATCATAACCAGAATCGATACAGCAATGCCCACAAGTCCATCAATATTCACATGCCAGACGCCATACACTACAATGGAAAAAATTGTTGCCGCTGTTGCCCCGGTATCTCCCAGAGAATCCGCTGCCGTTGCCAGCATGACAGAAGACTGAATCCGTTTTCCCAGTTTGCGGTTAAACAGGCACATCCACAGCTTCACCGCCACTGTCAGCCCCAGAATTCCTACTGAAATCAGGCTAAAACTCAGCTCCTCCGGGTGAAACAGCTTTCCCAGAGAAGATTTAAACAAAGAAAATCCCACCTGGATAACCAGAAAGGCCACAATAAAGGCGGATATATATTCAATCCGCCCATGTCCAAAAGGATGCTCCTTATCTGCCGGCTTCTCAGACATCTTCACACCCACAAAGCTGATAATGGAGGAAGCCGCATCTGAAAGGTTGTTAAAAGCATCTGCCATAACAGAAATGCTGTTAATCATCATTCCTGTAAAAAGCTTTGCCAAAAATAGGAGCACATTACAGCAGATTCCCACCATGCCGGACAAAAGCCCGTAGCGGGTGCGTACCTGCAGATTCTCCGTCTGTTCATAATCTTTTACAAATAATTTTACCAGTAAATCTGTCATTTCATTTCCTCATAAATTACCTGGACCAGACACAGCCCCTCTGCCGGAGCTGTAAATCCTGCAGCCTGACGATCCTTTGCACGCAAAATATCGTCCACAGTTCTCCAGTCTCTCTCTCCCAGTCCGATTTCTATTAATGTTCCAGTCAGAATCCGTACCATATTCTGCAGAAAACCGTTTCCCGTAAAGGAAAGCGTCACCAGGCTGCTGCCTGGTTTCTGACAGATATCTACCGAATACAAGGTACGAACCGTAGATTTTTTCATTTTCCTGTTTCCGCAGAAGCTTCGGAAATCATGAGTGCCGCAAAGCCTCTCTGCTGCCAGTCTCATAACCTCTGTATCCAGTGAACGTCCCAGATGATAACTGAGCCGCCGCTGAAACACATCCTGCTTCTCTCCTGTTTCAATCTGATAGCAGTAGGTTTTCCTTTCGGCACTGAGACGGCTGTGAAACCGCTCCGGCACCTCTTCTACTGACAGCACGCCAATATCATCCGGCAGATAGCGGTTCAGATAAGACTTCAGATAGGCTTCCTCCTGCCTAAAAAGCCCTCTGCTGCGGAAGAATTCCTCAGAGATCCGGAAATTGGCAGTCTGCCCTGCCGCATGTACGCCTGCATCTGTGCGTCCGGAGCCCTGCACCTCCACCGGCTCTCCTGCCATTCGTTCCAGAATCTGCTCCAGCTTTCCTTGAATGGTGTCTGAAGTATTGCCCTGCTTCTGCCATCCATTGTATCTGGTTCCCTCATATTGAAGCACCATTTTAAAATTACGGTTCATTTTCCTTGATCCTTTCCGGAATATCCGAAACATTTTTATCATCCGCAATCGACAGCTCATGCCTCCGGATTGTTTCTTTTGAGCCTGGACGGCCAGACTCCAGAAGAAGATATAAAATCTCCGCAACCATAGTGGCCGGAACCCGGGAAAAACAGAAATCCTCTAACAACAGCTTTTCTCTCGTTGCTGTAATCAGAACATAATCTGCTTCCTTGGCTACAGGCGAATCTCCGTTGTTGGTAATGGCAATCACCTGGCAGCCATTCTCCCTGGCCCCTTTTGCCAGAGTCACCAAACGCCTTGATGTGCCGGAATTGGAAATCAGAATCACCACATCATTCTTTGTCAATGTCAGAGTATAGGCCATCTGGGTTTCCCAAATAGTTCCTGAAACTGCGCGAATGCCCAGCTGGTTCAGCTTAAATGTAAAATCCAAGGCTACCGGCACCGTATTTCCCACCGCTGCCACCTGAACCGTAGAAGCCCGCTCAATCAGACGGAGAATCTTTTCCAGATTTTTGGCATCCATCATGGAAACCGTCTGGGTCAGCTCGGCAATTTTGTTAGCAAGAATATTCTGCAGAGACTGGCTGATATCATCCCGGCTGATATCGTTGGATACCTGAACTCCGTTATTTTTTTCCTCCATCACTTCCCGGGCCAGAGACATCTTCAGGTGATGAAAGCCTTTAAATCCACACCTTCTGCAGAAACGGGAGACTGTGGCATCACTGGTTTTGCTGGCTCTGGCCAGCTCCGCCACTGTCATATCCACAACCTCCTCTTTTCGCTCAATAATGCAGTCTGCTATTTTCTTTTCTGCTTCAAAATAAGAATCGTAGGAGGAACAGATCGCTCCTACAACACTTTGATTCCCATTCATTTCTCACAACTCCATTTTTATGTAATATTATTTCATTATACTATTCCTTCTTATCAAGGGCAAGCAGAAAAATCGTTGAAATAATACAGGCAAAGCCAATCAGATCCATCAAGCCAAAGCTGACATGCATCCAGATAACAGAAAATACCGTAGCTGAAACCGGCTCCACAGACGCATAGAGGCTTCCTTTTTTTGCTCCTACACAGCGGATTCCTTCCATGTAACAGGAAAAAGCAATTACTGTTCCCACAAGAATAATCACAGCCATGCCCAGCACCACCTGGCTGTCCGTCTCCACAGGAATGGTCCAGGGGTGGAAAATACAGCAGAGCATAATGCCTCCAATCAGCATTCCCCAGGCCGTTACCACAGCAGAACCGTATTCATTCAGCAGACGTCCCGGCTGTACGGTATAGACAGCCAGCGCTACTGCCGATAACAGTCCCCAAAACAAAGCTGTTCTCGAAAGAACCATACTTCCCGGACGGCCATGGGTAGCCAGAAGAAAGGTTCCTGCAACCGCCAGAATAATCGCCAGAAGCTCCACCGGACGAGGCGGCTTTCTGTTCCTCAAAGACAGATAAATCAAAATCAGAACCGGCCCGATATACTGAAGAACCGTTGCCGTCCCTGCATTGGAGGCGCCAATCGCCGTAAAATAGGTATACTGGCACATGCTCATACCGAGAATTCCAAAAATCAGAATAGAAGCCGCATCCTGAATCCAGATCCGAAAAATCCCTCTTCCATCTTTGAGCCAGCAGATAAACAAAAGCAAAGCACCAGCCAGAAGCAGGCGGATAGGCACCAGCCAGTTGGAGGTCACTCCCTTGGTCTGCATCAGGAACTGACCGCAGGTGCCGGAAAATCCCCACAAGGTTCCACCCACCAGCGTCAGAAACATTCCTCTGACTGCATTATCTTTTTTTCTGTTGTTACTGTTCATTTTTTCTCTCCCATACTCTTTTTTGGTTCCTTCCGGAAAACCTCAATACGGCATATTCTAGCATACTTTATAGAAAAAGTCTCCCTTTACTTTTTAGCTGGTCTAGGGTATAGTAACTATTCAGAACCCCCATGTTCTCAATACGTTTTTGAAAGGAAATCATATGCTTACTGTTGGATGTCACCTGTCCTCCTCCAAGGGCTATCTTGCTATGGGAAAGGACGCTGTAAAAATAAATGCCAATACCTTTCAGTTTTTCACCCGCAATCCCAGGGGAGGAAATGCCAAAGCCATTGTTCCCTCTGATGTGGAGGCTTATCTTGCCTTTGCGGCTGAACACAACATTACCCGGATTCTGGCCCATGCCCCCTATACGCTCAATGCCTGTTCCGCAGACGAACATCTGCGGGAATTCGCCCGCGCCACTATGGCCGACGATCTGGCCCGCATGGAATACACTCCCGGAAACTGTTACAACTTCCATCCCGGCAGTCATGTAAAGCAGGGCGTAGAAATCGGAATTACCTATATTTCCGATATGCTGAATGCAATTTTAAAGCCTGACCAGACCACTACTGTGTTGCTGGAAACCATGGCTGGAAAAGGCAGCGAAATCGGCCGCTCCTTTGAAGAGCTTCGAGAAATCCTTGATCGGGTCACTCTGTCTGATCATATGGGTGTCTGTCTGGATACCTGTCATGTATGGGACGGCGGCTATGATATTGTAAATCATCTTGATGAGGTTCTTACCGAATTTGACCGAGTTATCGGCCTCTCTCGCCTGAAAGCCATTCATCTAAACGACAGCCTGAATCCGTTGGGCGCTCACAAGGATCGTCACGCCCGTATCGGAGAAGGATATATCGGAAAAGAAGCTCTGATTCGCATCATTAATCATCCGGCCCTGCGAAAGCTTCCCTTTTACCTGGAAACCCCCAATGAACTGGACGGATATGCCGCTGAAATTGCCCTTCTGCGGGAAAACTATCAATAAAAAATGAAAATATAAGCTCTGTTTCTTTAATGTCCTTGGCAAGGGGCACTTTTCTGCTGAAAAGGCTGCTGCCCCACAAATGATTACTCATCTATAGAGCAGCAGCCTTAACACCAAAAATATTCCCTTTATTTTTCCATCATCATCACACTTTCAGCAATAATATCCACACACCGCTCGATTCCCAGCTTTCCGCTGTTCAGACTCAGATGGTAGTTACGGGGATTTCCCCACTCATTGCCGCTGTAATACTGATAATAATCTCTTCTCTTCCGGTCAATCTCCCGCATCCGGGATTCCAGCTTCTTAACGGTCTCATCCGGCTCCAGACGCTGCATCCGCTCAATCCGTTTTTTCATTCCTGCACAGATAAACACATGGAAACCATTTTCCACAATAATATCAGAGCAGCGGCCAATAATCACACAGGGGCCTGCCCACTCCAATTTCCGAATCATCTGTGACTGAGCCAGAAATACCTGATCCGACACAGGAATCTCATACAGTGGGGAAAAAGGATTCACTGACACATAATCATGGTTAATCCGTTCTTTTCTGCCGATGACCTCGTCATTGGCCCGGAACGCCTCTTCCGCAATATTGCTGTCCTCAGCTGCCATGGAAATAATCTCTTTGTCATAAAAAGGAATTCCCAGCTTCTGTGCCAGACGGAATCCGACCTCACGGCCTCCGCTTCCAAATTCACGGCTGATTGTAATTACCTTGTTCATAATTGCCCTGCCTCCTCTCACGTAAGACACACGCAGCTTATCCGTGTGACTACCATCTTACCATGTTTGAGACAATATTTCTACAAAAGTTATGAATTTTTCACAACTTTCTCATAAGCAATTCGCTCATCTCCGTTAGAAAGGTGAATAATCCCGCACTGGACAAAGCCGTTTTTCTCCAGCAGCTTCTGCATGGGGATATTATCCCGGTGCGTATCAATCCGCAGATCCCCGCCGCTTTCCTTCAGGCACCACTCAATACAAAGGCTGGCTGTTCCTTTTTTCCGTCCGGGAGCCGCTACCCGGTGCATAACCCCATAGGCCCCCGTTCCCTGCCATTCTCCCTCATAAATCCTTCCGTAATCCAGATCTGCTTCCACAGCAAAATAGAAGGTGCCAAGAAGACTTCCTCCCTCCTCGCAGACATAGCTTTTCCCAGTCCGAATATCCTGCTCCACGATTTCACGAGGAGGATAAAACTGTCCCCACTGATGGGGATTTCCATGATCCTGCATAAACTGCCGCGCCTCCTGATACAAGAGAAGCACCTGTTCCAAATCCTCCATGGATGTTTTTCTGATAACCATAATTACCCCTTTCTCTCCCTGTTCCTTTCTATCATGTCTTCTTCCCGATTCCTTGTTAAAATTTATTCTGACTCCTCTCCGCTGCTGGGTTCTCTGCCAACCATCCACTCTGACTCCTCTCCGCCGCCAAAGTCATCATCATGATCTAATCTGGCTGCGCCCTGTTGCCGGATTCATCATCAAAATCTGATCTGCTACCCGATCAGCAAACTCTGCATCATGCTCTACAAATACCATAGTAGGCTGAAATTTTAAAATCAGCTCCTGAATCTGTATCCTGGAATACACATCCACATAATTCAGCGGTTCATCCCATAGATACAGATGAGCCTGTTCACAGAGACTCCGTGCAATCAAAACCTTTTTCTTCTGCCCCTGACTTAAAGCTTCCAGCGGCTTTTCCAGCTGCTCTCTGGAAAAATCCAGCTTTCTCAGCAGAGCACAAATCAAATGCTCCTCCACCTGAAACGCTCTGGCATACTCTCTCAGACTTCCCCGAAGATGAGAGGTATCCTGAGAAACATAAGAAATTTTCAGGCCCAATCCCCTCCATATCTTTCCTACTTCCTCTGTTTGTTCTCCCAGAATCAACCGAAAAAGACTGGACTTACCGCATCCATTTTTTCCCCGGAGGCAAATCCTATCTCCATTTCTGATTTCCATAGTGACCGGTTCGCTGACTGGTATCGGAGGATTTCCATAACAGGCAGAAACCTGTTCCAAAACCACAAGCCGCTGACTGTGATAGGAAAGAGGAAACAGCTTCAAACGCTCCACTGTCTCCACATTTTTCAGAAGTTCCTTTTTCTCCTGAATAGCTCGTGCCTGACGGCGCTCCATATTTTTTCTCTGCTGCTGCATTCTCCGGGATTTTTCACCCAGATAGGCTCTTGTTCCAATAAAGGTTTCCTGCTTTTTGGGATTTCTTCCGATTTTTGAAGCCTCCGCCTGATCAGCCCATTTTCCAGACTGACGCGCCCCTTCCTCCAGCCGCCGGATATCCCGTTTCAGGCGGTTGTTTTCCGCCTGCTCAAAGGCATCCTGGCGTTTTCTGTTTTCATACCAGGAAGAAAAATTCCCCTGCTGAAGCTCAATATCCTGTCGGTTCAAAGCCAGAATATGATCTACACATCCATCCAGAAATGCCCGATCATGGGACACAAGAATAAAGCCCTCTCGTTTGCTTAAATACCGGCTTACCGCCGTTCGCGCCTCCTGATCCAGATGATTGGTCGGCTCATCAATCAGAAGGAAATGTCCCTGCCGCAAAAACAAAGCCGCCAAGAGCGCCTTCGTCTGTTCTCCTTTAGAAAGCGTCTGAAAGGGCCTGTATAAAATCTCTTCCTCTGCCTGAAGCTGAGATAATTCCCTTTGAATCTCCCATAGCTGCGCCTCTCCATCTGTCACCTGATCCAGAATCTGCCAGGTATCCAGCTCCGGATGGGGAACAGAAAACGGAAAATAATCGCATACAGCCTGTGTCTGAATGGCTCCATTGTGATCCAGCTCTCCGGACAACAGCTTTAAAAAAGTCGTTTTTCCCTTTCCGTTTCGCCCTGTAACCCCTAATCTCCATCTGGTATCCAGATGAAAGGATACCCGGTCAAACACCGGTTCACTGCTTCCTTCATAAGAAAAACTAAGATTCTGTACCTGTATCAATGACATTCCTATCATACCTCCCTGCTAGACCAGACCTTTATCCACCGTCTGGCTGAAAAAACATGCAGGAATCCACAAAATCATCGTTTTCTCCACTATCTGTCCCCACTATCCCCATATGTGACACAGAACCTTTTCTTCTTTGATATCCCAATCAAATACCGCCAAAGCCGCTCAGGCCTCAGCACGCACTTTCCGTCAAAAATCCGGGCAAAAAACCATCCAGCCAGAAATCCGGGCATCAAAAAAAGAGGGAGAGAATGAAATCATGTTCCTGCAAAACAAGCACAGCAAAAGCAGCGGTCAATGCCGCCTGTTGCTTTTTTTGTGCAGCTGCCTGTGCAGAAATCATAACTTCATCCTCTCACCCCTTTCCTATTTTATCTGTCAGTCAATGTATCACACTTTTCTTTCCCTGTCAACCCATTCACTTCTGCCTATGTATCCCGTTTTTTACCGAATAAAGCTGGTCTTTACCTTGGCCTCTCCTTCCGGATAAGAAATACCGGCTGCCTTTCCTGCCTCAATACATTTGATCATCCAGGCCATATTCTGACCAATTCCCCGCATAATCTGCAGACCCTCCAGATCCTGTCTGACCTCCTCCGGTTTGTTTCCGTGAACCATGTGCCAGTAATTCGAAGAAACCACCGGCATTTTTGCAAAGACAAAATATTTGCTCAGGGCATCGAGAGAGGCTGTTGTTCCCGCTCTTCTTGCAGAGGCCACCACTGCTCCTGGTTTAAATGCAAATGCCTTACTCCCGGAATAAAACAGGCGATCTAAGAAGGACAAAATCCGTCCGCTGGGATGTCCATAATATACCGGTGTTCCAAACACAAATCCATCTGCCTCCTCCGCTTTTTTGCGCACTTCATTTACCATGTCATCATCAAACACACAGTGACCCAGCTTTCCGCAGCTGCCGCAGCCAATACAGTCCCGGATTGCTTCTTTTCCCAGCTGGATAATTTCAGCCTCAATCCCTTCCTTTTTCAAAGCCCCTGCCACCTCGCAGAGAGCTGTATAAGTACATCCTTCTTCATTGCTGCTTCCATTAATTAATAATACCTTTGCCATTTTATATTCCCCTTCCTGTTTCCTGCGCTTATTCACATGATTCTTTTCTGCCCTGAACTCTCCTCAGAACTTCCGCCCTGCAGCACCTCAGGACTGCATAATAGCCGCCCGTACCAGATGCTCTGCCAGCACTGCCGTTGTAACAGCTCCTACTCCTCCGGGAACCGGCGTTGCCATCGATGCCTGCTCCGAAATAGAATCCAGTTCCACATCTCCGCAAAGCTTTCCGTTTTCATCCACATTGATTCCCACATCAATCACAACCGCATCCTGCCCCACATACTTCTGATTCAGCATACGGGCCTTTCCGGCTGCTGCTACCAGAATTTCACCATTTTGGCAGGTCTTAGGCAAATCTCTCGTTCTGGTGTGACAGATTGTTACTGTGGCATTTTCCTTAACCAGCAGCATCGACAAGGGACGTCCGACTACCATACTGCGTCCGACTATCGTCACCCTTTTTCCCTCTATAGGAATCTGATAATGCCTCAAAACCTGAACCACCGCCTCTGCCGTACAGGGAGCAAATCCACTGTCATCTCCTGCAAATACCTTTGCAATATTTATCGGAGAAATCCCATCCAAATCCTTCTCAGGAGAAATCATATTCTCAATATCCTTCTCCCGAATCTGACGGGGAAGAGGACGAAGAAGCAAAATCCCTGTCACATCCCTGTCTCCATTGATTTTGAAAAATTCTTCCTGAAACTCCTCATTGCTGATATCTTCAGGATAGTGAAAGCACTGTACCTGAAGGCCGAAGGCTTCCATCTTTTTCACAGCTCCCCGCTCATAAGAAATATCATCTGGCCGTTCTCCCACCCGGACAATCGCCAGCCTGGGTATACCGGCTTTCAGACCGGCCAACTGTTCCTGTACCCGTTCCTTTATCGCAGAGGATACCTCTGCTCCTTTTAGAATCTGCATATCTTCTGCTGCTCCTCTCTGGATTTGTTTCCCGGATTTTTCCTGCTTCTCCCGTTCCTTTCGCACGCTCTTTCGCTTGGTCTTCCGAACTATCCTCCAGCATCCTTTACCCTCTCAGCTTGTTCAAAACCCGACTGTAAATTTCATCTGCCTGCTTTGTTCCTGCCTCAATCAGCTTTTCTGCCTTGTCATTGAGTTCTTCTGCCTTGTCTCGATTTTTCATAGATTTTGTATTAATGTAAACATTCATGACTGCTCCGTTTAAAGCTGCCCTGGCCATCTGAGCCGCAACGCCCACATCAGAAACTGCCATTTTGCTTCCTTTTTCCTCCAGAAGCCCCAGAATATCCAGCACTGCCGATGTTTTTTCCATCATCTGAAGGGGAACCAGACTGGCCGCCAAAAGCCGCTCCTCCATTACCCCCTGTTTCTCTTCCTGCTCCTCTTTTGTAGAGGAAGGCATACCGTAAGCAGCCGCCAGCGGAGCAAAAACCTCTGCATCCTTATCTGCCAAAGCTGTCATCTCCAGCTGAAGAATATTCAGAGCAAAGAGACTCTGCTGCATCTCCTCCTCTACATCTTCATACCGTTTTTTTCCCACTGTGAGATTGGCCACCATCTGTCCCAAGGCTGCCGCAAGGCTGCCGCAAAGAGCAGATGCGCCGCCGCCTCCCGGCACCGGCGCCTTCGATGCCAGAGCATCTCCCCAGCCTCCGATTGTCTGTTTTTCTATCATTTTTTCTTTTCCTTTCCTGATTTCTCTCCCTTTTTCTTTCAGTTCCGGAAAGCTTTTTCCGTCTTCCAGATACTTCTGCTTTTTATTGTAGCACATTCTGAATTTTATGGAAACAGAAATTAGCAGACACCCGCAGATCCCCGACAGCCCTTGCTGCCGCGAACCTGCGGGTGCATAATAGTTTTGTAACTATTCAGGACGGCGGGAGATCCCTCCGATGCTTCTTGTTCGGCTTTGCCGAACAAGAAGATGCCCGTCCTGAACAGTTACATAGCTTTTATTTTTTATCCAATATCAGGCCTCTGCCACAGAGCGTACAACCGATTTTACCGCTCTTTCCAGACGGACAATCATTTCGTCCACATCCTCTTTTTCAATGACTAAAGGGGGTACAAAACGGATAACCTGACTTCCTGCACTGATCAGAACCAGATGCTCCTCTAAGAGCGCCGTTTTCACCACCGGGCCTACTGGCATAGAAAGCTCCAATCCCTGCATAAGCCCCTTTCCTCTGTGTGCAGCAACACAGTCCAAACGCCCTGCCAGGGCCTCCAGCTCTTCCCACAGATACTGTCCGATTTCCTGGACATGAGCCACAAGATTCTTCTCCTCAAACAGCTCCAGCACCTTGTCAGCTGCCGCGCAGACAAGAGGATTTCCTCCGTAGGTTGTACCGTGATCTCCCGGCTCCATAACCTTTGCCGCCCCCTTGCAGGCCAAAAATGCACCGATGGGAAGCCCGTTTCCCAGCGCTTTTGCTACAGTCATAACATCTGGCTTCACACCATATTCCTGCCATGCAAACATAGAGCCGCTCCGCCCCATTCCGCACTGAATTTCATCCAGAATCAGCAGGGCATCATGCTCATCACAGAGACTGCGGACTCCCTTTAAAAACTCCTCTGAAGCCGGATAAATACCACCCTCGCCCTGGATCGTTTCCATAATAACTCCGCAGGTTTTCTCGCTAAACAAAGCCTTTACACTGTTCAGGTTATTGAATTCTGCAAACCGGATTCCCGGAATCAGCGGAGCAAACGGCTCCTGATAATGGTCATTTCCCGTAACAGAAAGAGAGCCCAGACTCCGTCCATGGAAGGAATGCTTCATGGCAATAATCTCATAATCCTGCCCCATTCCTTTATTGAAAGCATGGCGCTTTGCCACCTTTAAGGCCCCCTCAACCGCCTCAGTTCCGCTGTTGGTAAAAAACACTTTATCCATTCCGGAAACCTTCAAAAGCTTTTCTGCTGCACCGATCGACGGAGCATTATAAAACAGGTTTGAAGTGTGGCATAATTTATCTACCTGATCCTTGACTGCCTCCTGAAACTCTCTGCAGCCATAGCCCAGTGCCATAACGGCAATTCCAGCTCCGAAATCCAGATATTCTGTTCCGTCCGTATCATAAAGATACACGCCCTCTCCCCGGTCAAACACCACCGGAAACCGGTTGTAAATCTTATACAGAGCATGCTCTGCCCGATCCATGTACTGCTCTTTTCCCATAATGCACCTCCTTACTGCATTTCATGAAAATACCGTTCTGCTCCATTGGCAAACAGCGCCGTCCCGATTCCCTGGTTGGTGAAAATCTCCAGAAGCAGACAGTGGGGAATCCGTCCATCCAGAATATGAACCCGGGAAACGCCGTTTTCAATCGCATCTACACAGTTCTGAAGCTTCGGAAGCATACCGCCTCCCAGCTGACCTCCGTCTACAAAGGCTCTGGCCTCATCTACCGTCATTTCCGAAATCAGTGTGCTCTTATCGTTAAAGTCGCGGTATACCCCCTCCACATCTGTCAGGAAGGCCAGCTTTTCTGCATGAACTGCTCTTGCAATGGCACAGGCCGCATCATCCGCATTGATATTAAAGCTCTGGAAATGATTATCAAAGCCAATGGGACAAATAATGGGAAGGAAATCCTTCTCCAGCAAATCATAAATAATCTTTGGATTCACCTCTGTAATATTTCCCACAAAGCCAATATCCTGACCGCCGGACAGCTTCTTTTCGCATTTTAACAGCATTCCGTCCTTACCGCTGATTCCAACAGCGTTTACACCCAGCTCATTTACCAGCTGAACCAGGCTTTTATTTACTTTGTTCAGTACCATCTCTGCAATCTCCATGGTATCCTCATCCGTTACCCGCAGTCCATTGACAAACCGTGGTTCCATGCCTGCCTTAGAAACCCAGCGGCTGATTTCTTTTCCTCCTCCATGAACAATAATCGGCTTAAAGCCTACCAGCTTTAACAGAACCACATCCTGAATCACCTGATGCTTCAGATGCTCATCAACCATAGCGCTGCCGCCGTATTTGACAACAATAATCTTTCTGTTAAACCGCTGAATATAGGGCAGAGCTTCAATCAGAACCTCCGCCTTCTGCCGCTCAGTCAGCTGCTCCATATGCAGCTCTTCCTCTCTGTTATCCTTTTTCTTTCCGTTTTCCATCCTTATTCCTTTCTTCTGATACTCCCGTTTTCTCTCAGATTAAGAACGATAATCTGCGTTAATTTTTACATAATCAAAGGTCAAATCACAGCCCCATGCTGTTGCTGTCTGATCTCCCATTTTCACATCAGCAACCGCCGTTACCTCCGGCTCAGAAAGAATCCTTGTGGCCTCCTCCTCGCTGTAATCCAGAGCCACGCCGTTTTCAATAATTTTCAGCTTTCCTGCTGCGCTTTCAAAGAACAGATCCACTTTTTCCGGATCAAACAGAGCGCCGGAATAGCCCATTGCGCAGAGAATTCTTCCCCAGTTCGCATCATGTCCAAAAATCGCTGCCTTTGTCAGATTGGAGGTAATCACGGACTTTGCCAGAGTTACTGCCTGCTGTTTGCTTTCTGCACCGATTATCTTGACCTCAAAGAGCGCTGTGCAGCCCTCTCCATCCCCGGCCATCTTTTTGGCCAGAGTCTCATTCACCACATTCAGCGCCTGACAGAAGGCATGATAGTCCTCATTTTTTTCTGTAATAACCGGATTTCCGGCCATTCCATTCGCCAGAAGGAGGACGGTATCGTTGGTAGAGGTATCGCCGTCTACGGAAATCATATTGTAGGTATCCTTGATATCCTGACTGAGGGCCTCCTGCAGAAGCTCTCTGGAAATAGCCAGATCCGTTGTCACAAAAGCAAGCATGGTACACATATTGGGATGAATCATGCCGGAGCCCTTGCACATACCGCCTATGGTTACGGTTTTTCCGCCTGCCTCAAACTCCACAGCCACTTCCTTTTTCTCCGTATCCGTCGTCATAATCGCCTTCGCCGCCTCAGTTCCGCTTTCCTGGGTATCGGACAGCAAAGGCGCCATCATCCTGATTCCGGCCGTCAGACGATCCATGGGAAGCTGCATACCAATCACTCCTGTGGAAGCCACTAAAACGCTGTTCTCATCCACTCCAAGAGCCTCTGCTGCCGCCTGAGCTGTTGCTTTACAGTAGCTGTAGCCCTCTGCTCCCGTACATGCATTGGCTATTCCTGCATTGATCACAACCGCCTGGGCCTCCCCCGACTCCTTCACCAGCTTCTGGTCCCATTTTACCGGAGCAGCCTTTACTACATTGGTTGTAAAGGTTCCTGCTGCCTGACAGGGCACCTGGCTGTAAATCACAGCCATATCTTTTCTGTCCTTATATTTGATTCCAGCTGCTGCAGATGCTGCCATAAAGCCCTTTGCAGCAGTTATGCCGCCTTCTATTTTTTTCATTTTCTTCTCACCCTCCTGATTCTTCAAGGTATTTTTACCGGAAACATTCTCTTTTTACTGATTAAACCGGGTAATGTTCTCCTCGTTCAGTATAAAATCATACACATTAAAATCCTCCCGTCTGGTCCAGCCCACACGATTCCAGAATTCATTTCCAAGACTGTTGGATTTGAAGGCCACCAGGCTGACCTTATTGATTCCCTCTACCTGCAGAGCCCGCATGGCAAAATGAGCCATCCGGTGTCCCACTCCCCGTTTCCGGTAATCATCTGCTACGCATACATGGTAAAATGATCCGGTTCTTCCGTCATGGCCGCAGAGAATACTTCCCACTATCCGTCCGTTCTGCTCAGCCACCACGCTGGTCGTAGGGTTTCTCTTTAAAAACCGCTCCACACCCTCTCTGGAGTCATCAATAGAACGAATTCCAAAGCCCTGAATCTGCATCCAGAGCCCATATACCTTTTCATAATCGTCTATGGTCATTTCCCGGATATGTACACTCATGGTTCCTGCCATTGTTTCAAACCTCCCTACGGGAATACCGCAATCTGCCGAAGACCTGTATTCTCCGGAAGCCCGAACATCAGATTCATATTCTGCATTGCCTGACCTGCCGCGCCCTTTACCATATTGTCAATAGCGCCCATCATCACAATCCTTCCTGTCCGGGGATCGATTTGAAATGCAATATCCGCAAAGTTGCTTCCCTCAACCCACCGTGTCTGGGGAACCTGCCCTGGATTCATCACTCGCACAAAATACTCATTTTCATAGTACTTATCGTAAACTGCCTTAATCTCCTCTGCCGTTGCCTCTCTGGTAAGAGAACCATAGGCTGTCACCAGGATTCCCCGGTTCATCGGCACCAGATGGGGCGTAAAGCTGATGGTCACAGGTCTGCCTGCCACATAAGACAGCTGCTCTTCAATCTCCGGCGTATGGCGGTGAGAAGCTACCCCATAAGGTTTCATACTTTCATTCACCTCACAGTACAGACTGGGAACCTTGGCGCTTCGTCCTGCCCCGGAGGTTCCTGATTTTGCATCAATAATAATGGTATCTGGATCAATCAGCCCCTCCTTTACCATTGGATACATCGTTAAAAACGAGCATGTTGGATAGCAGCCAGGATTGGCTATCAGTCTGGCATTCTTTATTTTCTCCCGGTTAATCTCCGGCAGCCCGTACACAGCCTCCGGAAGAAACTGCGGGGTGGGGTGCTTCAGCCGGTACCACTGCTCATAAACTGCCACATCCTTAATCCGAAAATCTGCACTCAGATCAATAATCTTTGTTTTAGACAGAATCTCCTCCGTCAGCCAAGATGCGCAAAAGCCCTGGGGAGTTGCTGTAAAAATAACATCGGCCATATCAGCCAGCTTTGCCATATCGTCATCCTGGCACAGCTCATCTGTCAGGTGAGACATATTCCGGTATATAGAAGAGAAGTCTTCCCCTACATAGCTCCTTGATCCATACCACACAAGCTCTACATCCTCACGCTGCAGCAAAAGCCTTGCCAGCTCTGCTCCTGCATATCCGGTAGCTCCAATAATCCCTGCTCTTATCATAATTCTCTCCCTCTCTTATTTCCTTTTCTGAAAGGATCCGCAGACTCCTTTTCATTTCATCACATTACAGTAATGCCTCGCGAAATTACTTTGTTTCATTATAACCATTTTGTCTTTCCGTGAAAAGTATTTTTTCAGGATTTCGTAATTATACAGCCTATTTGAATATTATGCAATACTTTTTATAAAAATTCAATTTATGCTTGCATTATTTAAAAAAGTGTTGTATATTTATGAGGTCATAACATTTGATTGCAAAGAAAATGGAACATATATGAGGAGGATTATAATTATGAAAGAGAAAGTTGTACTTGCTTATTCCGGTGGACTGGATACCACCGCTATTATTCCATGGCTGAAGGAAACCTTTGACTATGATGTAATCTGCTGCTGCATCGACTGCGGACAGGGCAATGAACTGGACGGTCTGGAAGAACGTGCAAGACTGTCCGGCGCTTCTAAATTATATATTGAAGACCTGGTAGATGATTTCTGCGACAATTACATTGTTCCCTGTGTTCAGGCCAATGCTGTCTATGAAAACAAGTATCTCTTAGGAACCTCTATGGCACGTCCGGCCATTGCCAAACGTCTGGTAGACATTGCAAGAAAAGAAGGTGCTTCTGCCATCTGCCACGGTGCAACTGGAAAAGGAAATGATCAGATCCGTTTTGAGCTGGGAATCAAGGCTCTGGCCCCGGATATTAAAATCATCGCTCCCTGGCGTATGACCGATGTATGGACCATGCAGTCCCGGGAAGACGAAATTGAATACTGCAAGCAGCATGGCATTGACCTGCCCTTTGACGTCAACCACAGCTACAGCCGTGACCGTAATATCTGGCACATCAGCCATGAAGGCCTGGAGCTGGAAAATCCGGCTAATGAGCCCAACTACGATGATCTGCTTGTGATGAGCGTAACTCCGGAAAAAGCGCCGGATAAGGCAGAATATGTAACCATGACCTTCGAAAAAGGCGTTCCCACCAGCATCAACGGCGAAGCCATGAAGGTTTCTGACATCATTCGCAAATTAAATGAGCTGGGCGGAAAGCACGGCATCGGCATTATCGATATTGTAGAAAATCGTGTTGTCGGCATGAAGTCCCGGGGTGTTTATGAGACTCCTGGCGGAACCATTCTGATGGAGGCCCATCAGCAGCTGGAAGAACTGGTATTAGACCGTGCTACTATGGAAGTAAAAAAAGAAATGAGCAACAAACTGTCTCAGATCGTATATGAGGGCAAATGGTTTACTCCTCTGCGTGAGGCTGTTCAGGCATTTATAGAATCCACTCAGGAATATGTTACCGGTGAAGTCAAATTCAAGCTTTACAAAGGAAACATTACCAAGGCCGGAACCACCTCTCCCTATTCCCTGTACAGTGAGTCTCTGGCATCCTTTACTACAGGTGATCTGTATGACCACCACGATGCAGACGGCTTCATTACCCTGTTCGGCCTTCCCCTGAAGGTTCGTGCTATGAAAATGGCAGAGCTGAAGAAAAATAATCTGAAGTAACAATTCAGGACGGCGCAATAAACCAAACTGTGCTGGAAAGCAAAAACAAAACCCCCCGCCGACTCCGGGTTATCTCCGGAATCTGCGGGGGGTTCCTTATATTCCGACGGTCCAGGATCTCCTCCTTTTCCCGCCGTTCTGAATCGTTACCTTACATTTTTAATTTTCTGCTTCTTCCTTTCCGCTTCAGATAACGGATTCCATAATGCTCTGGAATCTGGGCCAGCACAATAGCCACAAATACCAGCACACATCCAACCAGCTCTCTGGCAGACAGCTTCTGTCCCAAAATCAGCCAGCCTGCAAGCAGGGAGAAAACAGACTCCAAACTGAGAATCAAAGATGCCACCGTGGGGTCTACATTTTTCTGAGCTACAACCTGAAGGGTATAGGCTACACCGCAGGAGAAAACACCGGCATAAAGAACCGGAGCCCATGCAGCCCGGATTGCCTCCCAGGACGGCTTCTCATACAAAAACATGAGAATTCCGGAAATAATTCCTGCCGTAAAAAACTGAATGCAGGAAATCACAACACCATCCGCCTTTGGTGAAAAATAATCAATTACCAAAATATGAACCGAGAATCCAATAGCACATAAAAATACCAGAAAATCTCCCCGTCCAATGGAAAATCCTTCCGTAATACATAAAAGATACATTCCCACAGCCGCAATTGCCACACTGAGCCAGGTATTCAGACCTGTGCTTTTTCCCAAAAACAGCCCCAGCACCGGAACAATTACAATGTAAAGAGCTGTAATAAATCCGGCTTTTCCTACGGTTGTCTGAGCAATCCCCATCTGCTGCAGGGTACTAGCGACACAAATTACAAGACCGCAGCAGATTCCTCCAATGACTGCCATATGTCTCTGCTGCTGCCTCTGTCCCCTGCTTACATGTCCGTTTTCTCCTGCTCCAATACTCCGCAGAAAGAAGATACAGGGAATCAGCATCACTCCTCCGATCATAAAGCGGCAGCAGTTAAATGTAAATGCGCCTACATAATTCATTCCCTCACTTTGTGCAACAAATGCCACGCCCCAGATCAGGCCGGTCAAAAGCAGCATTGCCTTGCTGCCTCCTGATTTTCTGTTTCTGTATTCCATACGTCTTTCCTCTTTACCTTACCTTCTTCTTTTTCTTGCTCTTTTATCTGCCCTCTTCAGTATAAGCACGAAAGCCGGAGCTTTCTATCTGGCTTCCGTCTGGAAGAATCCACAAAGCCTCTGTCTTGTCCAAAGATTCAATCAAAGACAGTCCATCTTCCAGCTTCATGTTAAATACGGCTGTAGACAGAGCATCCGCCTCTCCGCTGTCTGGTGAAAGGATGGTCACTGACTGATATTCGTTCCAGGGCATCAGAAGCTCCGGATTAATAATATGATGATAGCGTTTTCCGTCTACCTCATAAAATCGCTGATAAGTTCCGCTGGTAACAAGACACATATCTGTCAGATCCACAACCTGTATATAAGGATTCTCTGCTCCCAGATCCGGATTCTGAATCCCCACTCTCCAGGGCTTTCCATCTCCCCTGGCTCCGATGGTGACAACATTTCCTCCCAGACTTAAAAGAGCATTCGTCACTCCTGCCTCCCGCAAAGTATCAGCCAGCCGCTGAGCTGTATATCCCTTGGCTACTGCCCCTACATCCAGTCTCATCTCCGGATCCGCCAAAAACACCGTTCCTGCCTGACGGTCCAGGTGAATATCCTGAATGTTCATGTGCTTTGCCGCTGATTCCAGCTCGTCCATAGAAGGCACCATAGGAAATTTTGACTCTCCCAGAGCCATTTCCCGGTAATCATGCCAGATAGAAAGCACACTTCCCATTCCCACATGAACGCCTCCCTTTGTCAGCTCGTACTCCTTCAGGGAGAACTCCAGAAGATCCAGAATATCCTCAGAAACCTCTACCGGAGATATTCCCGCGTGATCATTGATGACCTTAATATTATTCACACCCTCGTAGCTGTGATAAATATCATACAGCTGATGATACCTCTCCAGCTCACTGTGCACCAGCTGCTCCCATTTAGCAAACTGCTCCTCGTCCTCTGCGTAAATGGTAATGCTGGTTACGGTATCAAAATACGTCAGATACTGCACATCAAAGGGCTTTTGCTTCTTTCTGCCTCCCACAGCCCCGCAGCCGGCAACAATCCCTGAAAGAGCCAGAACTGCGGCAGCCACCGCCAGCATTCGCCAGCATTTCAAAAACATCAGCCCTCTGCCATTCCTCCGTCTTCTTACACCTTCCTGCATGTTTTACCTCTCTATTCTGTAATCCTTCTGCTGCCTTCATTCCCCTCCGATTTGGCACACATAGCTTTTATGATAGCATAAAAAAAGGATGATGAAAAGTCCATCATCCCTTTTTTCTTCTCTTACTCTGCAAACCCTACACTCTTTAAGAAACGGTCAAAGCCTTCCCGTCCCTCCGGCGTGCATTTATAAACTCCTGCATCCTCCAGAACTCGGGCAAATACCTTACCCACCTCATCCTGCAGAATTCCCGGAATCGTTTCCATTGTTACCTCTCCATAACTGGGCAGGAACTCCTCTACCCAGTCAGCATGCTTGGCTAAAACCTCATTGCTGCGGATATCCTTTCCTTCCACAATATATTCGCCCAGAAGAGCCAGCTCATCTTTCAGACGGGACGGAAGCACTGCCAGTCCCATAACCTCGATCAGGCCGATATTCTCTTTCTTAATATGATGCAGCTCCTGATGAGGATGATACAGTCCCAGAGGGAATTCTTCTGTGGTAATATTATTGCGCAGTACCAGATCCAGCTCATATTTGCTGCCGTTCTTTCTGGCAATCGGAGTAATGGTATTGTGAGGCTCCCCGTCTGTCTCTGCATATACAAAGGCAGCCTCATCCGTATAGGCTCTCCAGGCGCCAAGCACCTTATCGCCCAGCTCAATCAGCTGATCCGGATCTTCTCCCCGCAGACGGAGTACAGACATGGGCCAGCGGACAATTCCCGCCTCCACATCTTCAAAACCCTTCATGGTGTAGTGCTTTTCTATGGGCGCCTTTGCCATAGCAAAGGTATAATGACCGCCCTGGAAATGATCGTGACTTAAAATGGAACCTCCCACAATCGGCAGATCCGCATTGGAGCCCAGGAAATAGTGTGGGAACTGCTTTACAAAATCAAACAGCTTCACAAAGGTAGCCCGCTCAATCTTCATAGGTGTATGCTGTCCGTTAAACACAATACAGTGCTCATTATAATATACATACGGAGAATACTGGAATCCCCACTTACTGTCATTTACCGTAATCCGAATAATCCGGTGATTATTTCTCGCCGGATGATTCAGTCTTCCTGCGTATCCTTCATTTTCCATACACAGCAGACATTTGGGATATCCACTCTGCTTTGCCAGCTTTGCCGCTGCAATCGCCTTGGGATCCTTCTCCGGTTTGGAAAGATTGATGGTAATGTCCAGATCTCCATACGGTGTGCTGGTCACCCACTTCTGATCCCTGCACACCCGGTATCTCCGGATATAATCGGAATCCTGGCTCAGCTTATAAAAATAATCGGTCGCGGCTTCTGCCCCCTGCTTCTCATAAAGATCCCAGAATCTGGCAATCACCTCAGACGGTCTTGGCATCAGACAGTTCATCAGCTTCGTATCAAACAAATCCCGGTAACCAATACTGTCCTCAATAATGCCCTGGCTGCAGGCATAATCCAGCAGTTCTTTTAAAATTGCTTCCAAATCCCTGGAGCTGCTTTCCTCAGATGAAGCTTCTGCTTCAGCCGGCTCCTCATATTCATCCAGACGCAGCGCTTCCAGAAGCTGGTTAATCGCATAGGTTCTGTCATTCTCTGTAATCAGCCCGGTTTCCAGACCATACTCTACCAGGTTTCTAATTGCATTGTAAACCATACCTAAATACCCCTTTTCTTTTTCATTCCTGTAGAATTTCTGCTTTTAGTATAACTCCAAACCGTTCTCAGATCTATACAATAATCTTTGAATTTCCTGGAATTTATACTTTGGGGGATTACAAATTCCGACTTTTCACATAAGTATTCAGAGCATGCACACAGTATTCATTATAGGGATACTGATCCGTCGTTACATATCCGGCAGGCGCATCAATCAACTGCGGAATCCGGTTTACCAGGGTTGCACAGGTCATCTCCACTGTAGCAGGACGGTTGACAGAGATCGTTGTCTCTGGCTCTCCCACCAAAGTCCAGTCATTCCGGTCGAACTCATCCGGTGCAAAAACCTTTCCTACACACTCAGTTACAAACGTAATTCCCTCTTCGGTCTCTGTTGTTACCACAGCCCGCATACCTGTAGGATCTCCTGCCTTGATAGTAGCATTAAGGGTTTCGGAGAACAGATCCTCTGAATGGGTTGTTGGATAGCACCTCTGAGTCTGTGATGTAACGTGCAGCTTCATCTTACTGCAAAGCCATCCGTTCTGATTCCACATATAAGAAGGAACGTACTTTCCGCTTTCCACCAGCTCCTTCAGCTCTGCTTCTGACATATGATTAATATTTGCAATCTCTTTTTCAAACCGCTCCGGCGTAAATCCTGCGCCATGGCCTTCTGCCAGAGCAATTCCGTAGTCCTCTACATTATACCAGCTGCTGCCCAGAATCTTCGTGATCTTAAAGGAAGAACCTGCCAAATTCGTTACCATAGTTCCCCACACCAGATCACAGTAGCCTACGCCGGTCAGGGTACAGTTTCCTGCCTTTGCAAGCTCATCCAGTCTGGAAGTCAGAGCCGGTGAGGAATTCCAGGGATACAGCGCCTCCTCGCAGGTCGTAATCGCATTGATGCCATGCTTCGCACAGATCGTAAAAATATCCTCCAGCTCGGCAACCGTACTTCTTGTTGCAATAATGCAGACATCCGGTTTCAGAGAGCCCAGGATTTCCTCTGCCTTCTCTGCGGGAGAAACGCAGACTCCTGTTTTGGGATAATCCTCAGCAACAATCTCAGACGCATCCTTTCCCAGCACGGCTGGATTAATATCAAAGGCTGCCACCAACTCTGCCCCTTTTTCTATAGCATAGCGAAGCAAATACTTTGCCATCTTTCCACATCCATACTGTGCAAACGTGATTTTTCTTTCCATACGAGAATCTCCTTTCCTGTATGACATCCGAACAATAGGTATAATATCAGTATACACCAACAGCCCTGCATCCAGTCAAGATTCTTTTTCTTTTATTTTCAGATTTCTTCCAGATACTTTCTCTATTGTATTTATTTTTTGTATTTTCCTATATCATTATATAATGTTCCAGCATTCCTTCAGGTTTCTGCCTTTCGCCTTGCTACCTCCCGCTTTTCACAGTTCCCAGATAGTTAATTCCTTCCTCCTGCAGAATTATTTTTTCTGTAAAGACCTGAGTTTTCTCCTGATATACATAATCACGGATTTCATATAATGCGGTTCTTGTATCCCGAACAGTAATATGAAGACGGTTGTCTATATCCATCCATACATCCGCTTCTGGAATGCCGAGCTGTATCTTTTCATCTAACAGAACGAAAACACCGTCTGCTTTTTCTGCCTGAATCACAAAATGGCAGGAATCATCCAGCATCAGTTCTCCATTCTCCACCATGTCCTCCTGTGCGTACAGCCCCAGCTCCCAGCTTTCCTCACCATGAGAAAAAACAAAGGTTCCATAGCGCTCCATCCCTTCCAGGGTTCTTTGCTCTTCAAAAATCTCTCTCTGACCTTCAGGAATCTCTTCTGAAAATTCCTGCAAAAGCTCGTCCGCAGTTTCCTGAGATGTTTCCTGTAAAAGCTCGTCCCCGACATCTGAGCTTTTTTCTGCAAATTCCTCTGCAGGTATTTCTGTATGCTCTTTCGGGTCCGCCGCCTTCTCCATCTGGCATCCTGTCAGAATTCCTGCGGAAAACAAAACTGCCAGAAAACCCTTTTTCCAGATTCTCCATTCCGTTACTCTGCCTGTTTTTTTCTCCATAACCTTTTTATCCATATTCTTTTCACACATCATAAGTTTCTTCACCTGCCCTTCTTTTCTCTATCATATCATGCTCCCTTCTCTCATGCTTTACCCTTTCCTTACGATTCTATGTTATTTTCAGACAGAAATGTTTCCTCGTATGAATTCTCTTCCAACCCATGGCGGTCCCCGCGGAGCGTTTTTGTTTCACAGGACGTAATTTCCTGTGGAACAAAAAAGCAGAGCAATCACGCCCTGCTTTCCCACATCCTGTTATTTCCAGTTAAATTCGCTCAACCATCGGCAGAAGCCGTTCAACAACCAGTCCTCCCAGAAGTCCAATGACGCCTCCCGTAATCACTCCAGCTACTAAAAGCACTGGAAGATAGGAAAAAACTCCGCCGGTTCCTGTAATCAGCGCCGCCACGGTCAGCTGACCGATATTATGAAAGATACCGCCCAGAATACTGACTCCAATTTCACTGAACCATTTGTATTTCTTTGCTGCAATCATCACCGCCAGACTGAAAATCCCGCCGGCCAGGGCATACAGCATACTTCCCGGATTGCTGAAGGTAAATCCTACAAGAACAATACGGACTAGAGCAACTGCCGCTGTTCCTGCTGCGCCCACCGTATAAAGCCCCACCACATTCACCAGATTGGCAAGACCCAGCTTGACGCCTGGAATCGGAACTGGTACCGGAATCATTGCCTCCACATAGCTGAAAATAAACGCCAGAGCAATCAAAAGTCCATAAAGCGCTACTGCCCGTGCTCCTTTCCTGCCATCTTCCCTTCGTCTGACCATCTTATTTCTCCCTCCGGTCCCTTTCTCTTATTTGACATCCTGCGGTATCTGTGATATAGTTTCAGACACTGACGAAATGTACTGTTTCTTCAATAGTATATCATTTCACTTACATTTTAGAAAGAGGTTATTTCCTATGAAAAAGCACAAAAAGGAACTGATTCTGATTCTTGCAATTCTTGCTGCCGCCGCAGTCGGATTCTTTATAAACTATCAGAACAGCCGCCGGCCTGCTGTTTTAGTAGAGGTTTCTGTAGATGGAGCAGCCATCGCCTCCTACGATTTAAATGAAAATCTGGATACAATCATAGATGGTTATCAGGGCGGCACCAATCACCTGATCATTCAGGACGGCGCAGCCTGGATCAGCGAGGCCACCTGCCCGGATAAGGTCTGTATCCATCAGGGACGTATTACCATGAATGGAGAGCTTCTTGTCTGTCTCCCCAATCGGGTCATTGTTACCATTACTGAATCCCAGCCCGAATAGCGGACATATAGATTCCCATACAGTATTTTATATCCGGAACACATATTCTGGCTCAGAAAGAGCAAAAAAGACCAGCGCATGGATATAATGCAATCTCAGCGCTGGTCTTCTCTAATGTTGGTCTATTTCTCACAAAGAGACATCTTAATAATTTTCAGGATGTAAAAATACTGTATTTGTCCAAACAGAATGATAAATGACATTTCCGAATATACAGTCAAATCTTTACTCTACCCGTAGCATTCGATAACCAACACCGATATGTGTCTGAATATATTGGGGGGATTCAGGGGGTATTTCTATTTTCTTACGAAGAGTCGCCATAAAGACTCGAAGAGAAGCAATATCATTTTCCCAGCTGTGCCCCCATATTTTTTGTGTAATGTAGGTGTGGGTCAGAACCTTTCCTACATTTTGAGAAAGGATACACAACAGTTTATACTCGATTGGTGTCAAATGTAATTCCTGCTCATTCAAGTAAGCACATCCAGCGGCATAATCAATCCGAAGCTGTCCATTGGAAAAGACTGCTGCACCTGCCGAAGATTCGCTTTCCATCATTGCAATTCTCCGCTGGGTAACACGAAGGCGAGCCAATAGCTCCTCCACAGAAAATGGTTTTGTAATATAATCATCTGCACCAGCATCCAGAGCGTCTATCTTATCGGTATCTTCGCTTCTTGCGCTGATAACAATAATTGGCACATTAGACCATGTCCTGATTTTTTTGATCACATCCACGCCTTCTATGTCCGGCAAGCCCAAATCCAAAAGTACAATATCCGGATTGTGGGAAGATGCTTCTAAAATTGCAGCCTTCCCATTGGGAGCCGTTAGATGCCGGTAATCATGTGCCTTCAATGTGGTTGTAATCAAATTTTTTACGGAAGAATCATCTTCCACAACTAAAATAAGTGGTTTATTCATGTATTTGCGCCTCCTCAGCAGGTAATGTGAATGTAAACACTGTTCCATGTGGTATGTTATCGGAAACAGAAATCGTACCGCCATGTGCATGGATAATCGATTTGCACAACGACAGTCCCAATCCTAAGCTACGCCGGCTGTCTGCAATCTTATTCGCACCACTATAAAACATATCGAACACTTTCGGTTTCAGCTCATCTGGAATTCCTTCCCCATCATCTGCTACAGTAACAATTACATGCTCGTCTTGCTTCCTTGTTTTTATCTGAATATGCGAGCCTTTTGGAGTATACTTAATGGCATTGTCTACAATATTGATAATGACCTGAACGATCAGTCTGGCGTCTATTTTAGCAAGGATAAAATCTTCTTCATGTTTTACCGTAATGCAATGCTCTACACTTTTACGATTTACATGGTGCAATGCCTCCGCAATTACTTCATCTATCAAATTTGCAGACGCACGAATATTCAGCCGCCCTTCCTCTATCCGAGTAACGGCGAGAAGATTTTCCACAAGATTAATCAACCACATGGAATCGTCGTAAATATCGGTATATAGCTGGAGCTTGGTATCTTCGTCAAAGGATTTTCCGTTTGACAAAAGATTGCTGGCATTGCCGGAAATAGAAGTCAGGGGAGTGCGAAGGTCATGGGAAATCGCCCGTAGAAGATTTGCCCGAAGCTGTTCATTTTGGGCAAGAATTGCCGCTTCCTCTTTCTCTCTGGCGTTTTTCTCATTTTCCAATGACATTGCACACTCACCAAGAATCGAAAGCAAAATGCTGTTCTCAAAAGCATCCAGAGGCTGTTCGCCAATGACGATTCCCACCACACCGTACACTCTGTCCATAATCCGGACAGCAAGATAAAGGCATTTTGCATCAGAAAGTGTATCTGTGGTAGCGCCTGCATGTTTGTTGTTTTTCAAAACCCACTTTGCCACCCCTTTTTCATTTACAGATAGGCAGCTGTTATCCAAAACATTCCCGTCCGGTGAAAAAGTACGTGCTTCTCCAAGCAAGCCATTTTCTACAGGATAAAACACGATCCCCCTCCCAAGCAACTTGACAAGCTGCCTTGATGTGGCAGAAATAATATCCTCTTGATTTTTTTCCTGTTGCAAAATCTGATTCGTGTCAAATAAAACCTTGGTGCGATATGCAGCCTGTGCGGATTGTTTGGCATGATTCTTGAGTTGTGTGGCAAGAGAACCTGTCAGGAGTGCCGCAAGAAACATGATAATAAAGGTAACTGGATATCCCTGATCGTATGCTTCCAATGAAAATCTCGGAACGGTAAATAAAAAATTAAATAGCAAAACGCTCACGATGGAAGAAATGAGGCTGTAAATCCAGTGTGTTGTGATAGCCGAAGTAAGCAGCACTCCCAAGACATACACCGTAATGATATTAGCTTCGGCAAACCCTAATTTCTGAAATAGAAACCCGATGCCACTTGCAGCAAGCAAAATACCGATACTTTTTGCAAGATCGGCTGGAGAAAATACCAGACGCCTGATTCTTTTTGATTTTTTTGCATAGTAGGGAACAGGGGCAAAAGTTGTATCGGGAATAATATGCACATCTAAATTGGGGGCATGGGCAATCAACTTTTCTATCAGTGTAGGTTTGCTGAATAAATGCTTTTTCGCAGCGGCACTTCGTCCGATCACAATTTTTGATACACCGGAAAGTCTCGCAAATTCTGCAATTTGTAAGGGAATATCATCGCCATATACAGTTTCTATCTTTGCCCCTAATTGTCTGGCAAGATGCACATTGTCCCGAAGTCTTTTTTTATCTTCCGCTTTCATAGCAGAAAAAGCTGGTGTTTCTACAAATAATGCCGTAAAATCACTGCGGAAAGCATTTGCCATTCTTGCGGCAGTTCGAATTAATTTTGCGTTGGAGGGAGAGGAAGAAAGACACACAAGAATATGCTCATCGGTATGATAATCACCATGACTTTTGATTCTGCTGTTTTCGGTCAGGATATTTACCCGATCTGCACAGCGGCGCAGTGCAATTTCCCGAAGAGCTGTTAAATTTTCTACAGTAAAAAAGTTATTTACTGCCCGCTTTGCCTGGGATTCCTGATAAACATTTCCCTCTTTCAACCGTTCGATCAGCTCCTGAGGTTCAATATCCACAAGCTCTACCTGGTCAGCCTGATCGAAAATGGAGTCAGGGATGCGTTCACGCACAAAAACGCCAGTAATAGAAGCAACCATATCATTCAGACTTTCGATATGTTGTACATTAACTGTAGTATACACATCAATTCCAGCATATAACAGCTCTTTTATATCCTGATAGCGTTTTGCATGGCGGCTGCCGTCGGCATTTGTATGAGCCAGCTCATCTACAAGAATCAACTGTGGCTTTCTTTGAAGGGCCGCATCAATATCAAATTCCCGGAGGGTAATCCCATTGTATGGAACACTTTTACTCGGAAGCACTTCCAGACCATGCAAAAGAGCAGCCGTTTTTGGTCGTGCATGAGGTTCGATATATCCGGCAACCACATCAATTCCACGTTGCTTTGCCTCATGAGCTGATTTCAGCATAGCATAGGTTTTTCCGACTCCAGCGGCGTATCCGAAAAATATTTTCAAACGTCCTCTGGTTTTATCTCGTTCTTCTTCCTGAATTGCTTTCAAAAGTTTATCAGCTATAAAATTATTCTCACTCAAAAGTTCTCACCTCTTATCATTACATTAGTTTGACCTATATCCCATTAAGTTGCAAAAAGGATCTGAATACAGACATTAAGATTGCATAAAGATTATACAATATAACGGTCTTTTTTTCAAACCAGCTAAATTCTAAGCGATTGCATCACAGAATTTATCATATTGCTTTAACAGTTCGACAAACTGATTTAATTCCCGTTTATATAGTTCTCTTTTCCATAATACTTTTATCATAATCGGAGTTGTATCAATCGGATTAATAGGAATGTCAATTACGAATGTACTTAAAGAATTGCGCTTCAACATAATAAGTGCAGACGAGTATTCTTCCTTTTGAATTTCCTGACAATCCGCTGCAACAAATCCTAAATCAAAATTATTTTCTGTCAAGCCTTCCTGTATCTCATGTATATTTCCAGTCATGAAATATATATCGCAATCCGGATTTCTTTTAGAAAATTCTTCCAGCAAATCGGATAAAGAAGCAGCTATGAAGGAATCCTCCATAGCTATACGAAGGGCAGAGGTGTGTTCCATCACTTCCAGCCGACTGTAATTATCGTTTAAGAAATGATCTACCTTATCCATGATATAAAAACCAAAGACAAACATTGCCATGACTGCACCTATTAAAATAATTTCTTTCATTTCTTTCCTTCTTTCGCAGCTGCAAAGACCTCAAAGCCACCTGTATTTCTTTCATTTTATCTTTATTTTTATAAAATGTGTATGAGTAAACATTGAAACGCATTAAGATTGTATAAAAGGCAGGAAAAGATTTTTCCTGTCTTTTAACATCTCATCCTGCCTCCTTTTCAGTTTTGAAGCAATCCCATTGCTGTACCAAGTTCAATGTTCACTTTTACTACATTCACAGTCTCCTCTCCAAATACTCCTAACAGCTTACTGGTAGTATGATTCTCTATGATTTTACGCACCTGATCTTCCTCCAACCCAGAAGCAGCTACAATACGAGGAATCTGGATTTCAGCTGCCTTTGGAGAAATATGAGGGTCAAGACCGGAGCCGGAAGCCGTCAGCAAGTCAGTAGGAATATCCTCCGGCTTTACATCCGGATTTTTTTCCAGAAAAAGTGCCATATCTGCCTCCACTCGTTCTACAAGCTCAGGATTAGACGGCGCATAGTTATTAGAGCCGGAACCAATTCCGGAAAATTCCGTTCCGTCCTGATAAGTTTGAGTCCCGTCCGCATTTTCTATGTATACATTGTAATGGTAAGCAGACGGTCGGCTCCACAAATAATAATCTTCTGTAAATTCCTGCCCTACATTCTCTGCTGCCACTGCCTTACCGTTTATTTCTATCAAACTGCCTTCAGCCTGATGCGGGAAAAGAACCGCAGAAAGACCGGAAAGTAAAAGCGGAAACAGCAGTCCGCAAACCAACATCAGCACCAGAGATACGCCAAAGGCTTGCCTTGTATAATGTAACATTCCTTTTATATTCTCTTTCATGAATAATCAACCTCCGTCCTATTACAGTCCCAGCAGTGCCAGCAATGGGTGAATGATCATATCAATCAACTTAATACCCACAAAAGGTGTAATGACACCGCCAACACCAAAAATCATCATATTCCGCAACAGCATTTTCCCCGAAGACATGGGACGATATTTTACACCTTTCATTGCCAGTGGGATCAGACACGGTATGATAATCGCATTGAAAATCAAAGCAGAGAGGATGGCGCTGTATGGCGTAGCTAAATGCATGATATTAAGAACCCCTAATTCAGGGATCGCCATCATAAACATCGCCGGAATAATAGCAAAATACTTTGCTATATCATTGGCAATGGAAAAGGTAGTTAAGCTTCCCCTTGTAATCAGAAGCTGCTTACCAATCTCCACGACTTCCAGAATTTTTGTAGGATCGGAATCCAAATCCACCATATTGGCAGCCTCTTTTGCCGCTGTTGTACCACTGTTCATGGCGAGTCCTACATTCGCCTGTGCCAGTGCAGGGGCATCGTTTGTACCATCTCCGGTCATAGCCACGATTTTTCCTTCAGCCTGCTCTTTCTTAATAACTTCTATCTTATCCTCCGGCTTACATTCTGCGATAAAACCATCAACACCGGCTTCCTTTGCAATAGTGGCGGCAGTCAGCGGATTATCTCCGGTACACATAATTGTCTTGATACCAATGGCTCTCAGCCGTTCAAATCGTTCCGCCATTCCCGCTTTTACCGTATCTTTCAGATAAATAACTCCTAAAATACGATTATTTTCACAGACTGTCAGGGGCGTTCCTCCAAGAGAAGAAATTTTTTCCACTTCTTCTCGTAAATTTTTGGGAATATGCCCACCCTGTTCTTTTACATAATTCTCTATTGCTTCTGCCGCACCTTTTCGGATTTTTGTTCCGTTAGGAAGATCCACACCGCTCATACGGGTTTGTGCGGTAAACTCGATAAAGTTAGAACCGGGTGTTTCCGTGCTGTTGTCACCCATACGGCGAGCAAGTTCCAGCGTAGATTTTCCCTCCGGCGTCTCATCATGAAGGCAGGTCAGCGCCGCACAGCGAATCAGCTCGCTGCGGTCTGCACCTTCCACTGGGAAGAAATCGGCCGCCAGACGGTTTCCGTAGGTAATCGTACCAGTTTTATCAAGAATCATGGTATCCACATCACCACAGGCTTCTACTGCTTTACCGGACATGGCGATTACATTGAAGCGGGTCACTCGATCCATACCTGCAATCCCAATAGCTGAAAGCAAACCGCCAATGGTCGTAGGGATCAGGCAAACAGCCAGGGCAATCAGCGTCGAAATCTGAAGCTGAACGCCGGAATATACTGCCATCGGATAAAGGGTAACGATCACAATTAAAAAGATAATCGTCAAAGAAACCAGTAAGGTATTGAGCGCAATCTCATTGGGCGTTTTTTTACGGGAAGCGCCTTCTACCAGTGCAATCATACGATCTAGAAAGCTATTGCCGGGATCAGAAGTAATGCGGATTTTCAACCAGTCTGAAACCACGGTTGTACCTCCGGTAACGGAGCAAAAATCTCCGCCGGACTCTCTGACAACCGGAGCCGATTCACCTGTAATAGCGGATTCATCCACAGAAGCGACTCCTTCGATTACCTCGCCATCACCGGGGATAATTTCACCGGCAGAAACCAGAACGACATCATTCTTTTTCAGCTCGCTGGATTGGATGTCTGTTGTAGAACCGTCCGAACCGAGCAGATGCGCCGTGGTATCTTTTTGCGTCTTTTTCAGGCTTGCCGCCTGTGCCTTGCCTCGGCCTTCAGCCACAGATTCGGCGAAGTTGGCGAACAATACGGTCACGAACAACACCACGCAGACAATGATGTTATATACCCTGAGATTGCTGGTTGCTATATCGCCAAACAAACCAGGAAGGAAAGAAAGCAGCAGGGTGATAAAGCAGCCTACTTCCACCACAAACATCACCGGATTTTTCATCATATATCGTGGATTCAGCTTTACAAAGGAACCGATGACCGCCTGATGGAAGATTTCCGGCGTCATCAATTTTTTTGTTTGTTTTTTACTCATATTCGTTTTGCCTCCTTACGCCCATAGTGTCAGATGCTCTGCAATCGGACCGAGAGCCAGCACCGGAAAAAATGTCAGCGCCGCAAAAATATAAACGACAACGACAAGAATAATTGGAAATGCAGCCGTATCTGTATGCAGGGAACCGACGGAGTCATTTACAAATTTTTTCTTCATAAACGAACCTGCAATCGCAAGCTGGATCACAATGGACAAATATCGTCCAAAGAACATGGCAAGACCGGTTGTAATATTCCAGAATATGGTGTTGTCTGCCAGTCCTTCAAAGCCGGAGCCATTATTGGCTGCTGATGAAGAAAATTCATAAAGCACCTGGGACAGTCCATGAAAGCCAGGATTCGTAATGCCTTCCAAACCAGCCTGTGTCCCTACCGCTAAAGCGGAAAATGCCAAAATCAAAAACGGATGGATAATGATACAAAGGGCAGTGAGCTTCATTTCACGGCCTTCAATTTTTTTACCCAGATATTCCGGTGTCCGTCCGATCATCAAGCCACAGATAAAGACTGCTAAAATTGCATACATGATCATGTTCATTAAACCGACACCTTTACCGCCGAACACCACATTGAGCATCATGTGCAAGAGTGGGATCATACCGCCCAGTGGTGTTAGGGTATCATGCATATTATTGACTGTACCGGTAGTAAAAGAGGTAGTCGTGGTTGTAAACATTGCTGATTGTGCAACGCCAAACCGAACCTCCTTGCCTTCCATACTTCCCATCGACTGAGACAATCCAGCTTCTGCCAATGCTGGATTTCCTTGAGATTCTGCCCAGAAGCAAATGCCCAGACCAATCACAAAAAGAATACCCATCGCAGCAAAAATGGTTCTGCCCTCCCTACCAAAGAAACGGGCAGTAAAACTGCGGGAATCTACGCCGCTGCAAACTGTAAGAGCTGTACTGCCTGCCTGTGCCTCACATTTGCGGTCACGAACCATTTTACCGAATGTGATTACACAAGCACCGGGAAGCAGCATCATGGAATACAACTCAATCAGGTTGGTAAGAATCGTAGGATTTTCTATAGGTGTAGCAGAGTTTGCACCGATAAATCCGCCGCCATTGGTTCCCAAATGTTTGATGATTTCCAGAGCAGCGACCGGACCCTGTGCGACGATCTGTTTGGCACCCTCAATGGTATCTACAATCACATTGCCGCTGAAGTTCTGCGGAACACCCTGCCAGACAAGAAGCAAACCGCCAATGATGGAAAACGGAAGCAGTACACGAGTGGTGATCCGGACCAGATCCGAATAAAAGTTTCCTACATTATTTTTACTTTTTCCAGCCAACCCACGGATAAAAGCAACACAGGCAGCATATCCGCTGGCTGCGGAAACAAACATCATAAAGGTAATGACCAGCATCTGGGAAAGATAACTCAGACCGGATTCCCCTGAATAATGTTGAAGGTTGGTGTTCGTCATAAAACTGATAATCGTATTAAACGATAAGGATTCCTCCATAGCTCCTACACCGTTGGGATTGAAAATGGGAATACTTTGAATCCTCAAAATCATATACCCCAGTAAAATCATAACTGCGTTTGTACCAAGCAAAGCCAGGGCATATTTTTTCCAATCCATCTTTTTGTGTGGGTCAATGCCGCTTATCTTATAAATCACATCATCCACACGATTCAATACCGGATCGGCAAAGGTATGTTTTCCGGCGGCAATATGATATAAATAGCTACCTACCGGAATGACCATAATCAAATAAATGAGAATCGTCAACACAAGTTGAAGCATCGTTTTTTCCTCCTTTACATATTAGAATTTTTCCGGATGAACCAATGCGTACACCAAATAGCCACCCATTAAGAGGAGAATACCTCCAAGTACATACATCATAAAAACAATCTCCTTCCTATTCGTTTTGATCGACCTGTTTCTGACACCAATGAATCAACAATGCAATCGTTCCACAGCAAGCACCTAAAAGAAGCAGCATCCAAATATCAAGCATTTTTATTTCCTCCTTTAATGCGATTTTTCCATTATCTTAATCTCTTTTCCATGAAGTCGGTAAAAGTCTTTTTTACTTGCCATAAAGTTGCCATAAAGATGTTAGACCCAACCGAAAGCAAGGGAAAATGGCAAGACAATCACTGTGGTACCTGTTGCAACAGCAATCAAAGTAAAAATGGGCATCCCAATAAACAGAGCAAAAAATGCAAAATATGGATGATGAAAAGTAAAGCGTTCCGCCTTCTTCTCAAATTTATCTTCGTATTTATGAATGGATTTTATTAAGGTTGTCATAGTCAATTCCTCCTTTTGTGTTTACAAGAGTAGCATAGAAGGAATTAAAACAGGGAAAAGAGGTTTTGATTGAAATTAAAAAGAAGTAAAATCGTGTTCACATAATTAGCAGATTGTTTTTTGGAAAGAGAGTACATGAGACCGTTTCAAGTTTTGTGTAAACTCAAAAAACTGATATAAGATATGTCATTAGTTATTCTGGGCAGAGCCGAT